>JAUJMG010000570.1 GCA_030446955.1 Thermomicrobiales bacterium | reverse complement strand
GACTCGAGATCGCGAAGCGGGCGCAGACCCTCTTCCACGAGCACCAGTTGACCGCGTGGATGTGGCACCGAGCCACCGTCCACGCGATCCAGCCCCGGCTCAAAGACTACCGCCTGAGCCATGCCGGCCGGATCGTTGAGCTTGACAAGGCCTACATTAGCTAGTTCATCGAGGACCGTGAGGAATGCGATTTCCCACGGTCCTCGATCTCCGTTCGTGCCCACTGCAATGCCCGTACCGGAGGAGGTCGCATCATCGTGGTCAGTACCAACGGCACGGCGGCCGCCGTTGCTCAAACACTTTCTCCGGAACGGTATGCCCGCGCCGAACGGTTTCTCCCCTGGAACGCCGCCCGCCACCTTTTCAACATGGGGGTCGACCCACACTGGATCGACGGAACCGACACCTTTTGGTACCGCATCCAGACCCCTCATGGGTCACGCTACCGACGCGTTGAGGCAGCCGCCGGCACCGTGACCGCGGCCTTCGACCACGTCCGCCTGGCCGCGGCTCTGACCCAGGCCTCGGGGGTGCCGCTTGACCCGGACTGGCTGGACCTCGAGGGCGTTACATTCCTCGGTGATCCGGACCGAGTGACGTTTACGGCCAACGACTGCTCCTGGGCCTGCGACCTGAGCAGTTACCACTGCCGACCGATTGAGGTTCCGACGCCAGCGTCGAACGATGTGGTCCGGTCACCTGACGGGCAGTGGGAGGCGTTCGTCCGTGACCACAACCTCTGGCTGCGCAAGGTGACGGACGGCGGAGAGCGCCAGCTGACCGACGACGGCGAGCAAGGCTACGGGTACGGAGCCCCTCTCCCCTCGCCGCTTGCGTCGGCCGGCCTTGCCGACCGGGATCGTCCCGTCGTCCATTGGTCGCGGGACAGCAGCCGCTTCCTGAGTTGCCGGATCGACGAGAGGCCAGCGAAACACCTGCACCTCGTCCAGTCGGTCCCCAAGAATGGGGAGACCCGGCCGCGACTCCACACCTACGCCTACCCTCTGCCAGGTGACGAGGTCGTTCCGTTAGCAGAGGTGTGGTGCTTTGACGTTGACGGTGATGCGGGGGTCAAGGCCGAGATCGATCCGTTGCCGATGCTCTACCATGGCTATCCCCTGAACCAAGCCTCCCTCTGGTGGAGCGAGGATGGAGAGCGCGTCCATCTCCTCTCCCGCGCCCGGGGCTTCCAGAGCTACCTCCTCTGGGCCATCGATGCCCGAACCGGCTCGGCACGGACGGTCATTGAAGAGCGAGCGGAACGCGGGATTGATCCGTACCTGTTCTGGAGCGCTGTGAACATCCGGGTGCTCGGAGGCGGCTCGGAAATCATCTGGTATGCGTTTCGCGACGGCTGGGGGCACCTCTATCTCTGCGATGGCGAGAGTGGAGCGCTCATCCGTCAGTTCACCTCGGGTGCCTTTAACGTCGCCGAAATCCACTACATCGACGAGGCTGGTCGGTGGCTCTACTTCACGGCCGTGGGCCGGGAGGAGGGCCGCGATCCGTACTTCGCGCACCTGTACCGCATCCACCTCGACGGTGGGGAGCCCGAGTTGTTGACCCCGGAGAATGCTGATCACGCCGTGCGCTTCTCCCCATCCGGTCGGTTCTTCATCGACACTTATTCTCGGGTCGACCACCCCCCGGTGACCGTTCTCCGGACGTCCGGCGGGGCGGAGGTCTGCGAGCTGGAGCGGGCCGAGATCGCGTCGCTGCTCGCCATGGGCTGGTCGTACCCCGAGCGCTTCACGGCTAAAGCGCGCGATGGTGTGACCGACATTTACGGCGTGATCATTCGCCCGTCACACTTCGACCCCGAGCGCCAGTATCCCGTCATCGACAACATCTACGCCGGGCCGCAGGTCAACGTGGCGCCGACCTCCTTCGCGGACTCCATGCCCTTCGCCGACGAGAGACGCGCGGGGCGCGGCACTGGGTTCTGGCACGCCCAGGCACTGGCGGAGCTCGGGTTCGTCGTCGTCATGATCGATGGCCTGGGCATGCCGGGGCGCTCCAAGGCGTACCACGACGTCACCTCCCGCAATCTCGGCGATGGGGGGATCGAGGATCACGTCGTCGCGTTGCAGCAACTCGCTGACCGCTACCCCTATCTCGACCTCAGCCAGGTCGGCATCTTCGGGCACTCCGCTGGCGGCTACGCCTCGGCGCACGCCATCCTCGCGTTCCCCGACTTCTACAAGGTCTGCGTCTCCTCGGCGGGCAACCATGACCATCGGCTCGACAAGGCGGGCTGGGTCGAGCGCTACATGGGGCTGCCTGTCGAAGATCACTACCGCGAGCAGGCCAACCAATCCCTGGCTGCCCGGCTCAAGGGCAAGCTGTTGCTCATGCATGGCGAGATGGACGAGAACGTCCATCCCGCGTCGACCCTGGTTCTGGTCGACGCGCTGATCAAGGAGAACAAGGATTTTGATCTGCTGATCATCCCGAACCGTCCCCACCGTCTCGACAATGACCCGTATTTCGTGCGCCGGCGTTGGGATTATTTCGTGCGTCACCTGCTTGGAGTGGAACCGCCGTCCGGGTACCGCGTCTCGAGCGAGGACGGTGCCTGATTCGTGCGAAAGCTTTGTTGCCGTGCAGATTCATCCCATGGGGAGGAGGTTCTTCATCGATGGTAACCGGGCAACAAGTGGAGCCGCAGATGCTGCGGGATCGTCTCGTGCAGTCGCTGGAGTGGCGGCTCATTGGACCGCACCGGGGCGGCCGCGTGGTCGCCGTCGCGGGTGACGTGTCCGACACCCGGACGTTCTACTTCGGGGCCTGCGCGGGGGGGGTCTGGAAGACCGTCGACGGCGGCTTGACGTGGCGAAACGTCTCGGACGGCTTCTTCACCACCGCCGCCGTGGGAGCGATCGCGGTCTCGGCGTCGGACCCGAACGTGATCTATGCGGGGATGGGGGAAACCTCAATCCGCAATCAGGTCTCGC
>JAUJMG010000569.1 GCA_030446955.1 Thermomicrobiales bacterium | reverse complement strand
GACGTTTTCGTTAACGATGCCTTCGGTACGGCGCACCGCGCCCACGCCTCAACGGTTGGGGTCGCCACGCTCCTCCCTGCGTACGCTGGATTCCTGATGGAGCGGGAGCTTGAGGTGCTGGGTCGCCTGCTTGAGCGACCAGAGCGCCCCTTCGTTGCAATCCTTGGCGGAGCCAAAGTCTTTGACAAGTTAGGCGTCATGCTGCACCTACTCGACCAGATTGACGGACTTCTTGTAGGCGGTGGAATGGCCAACACGTTCTTGCTCGCCCAAGGTCGAGACGTTGGCGCGTCACTCGCCGAACGAGACCTTCAAGTCCAAGCCCGGGAAATTCTCACGCAGGCCGCAGCGAAGGGCGTCGATCTAGTGCTGCCGGTGGACGTCATTGTCGCTCCGAGCCTCGAAGAGGACGGAGCGGTGCGGGACATCGAATCCATCCCGGCAGACCAGGCGATCTTTGACATCGGGCCGGTCACCGCGGAGAGGTTTGCGGGTTATATCGCTCGGGCCGCAACCGTGTTCTGGAATGGACCGATGGGTGTCTTTGAGCGTCCGGCGTTCGCGAGCGGAACAGAAGCGGTCGCCCGGGCGGTCGCGTCCGCGCAGGCAACGACGGTGGTAGGCGGCGGCGACTCCATTGCCGCGATCGAGCGCCTCGGCCTTGTCGATCAGATCGATCACGTCTCCACCGGCGGCGGCGCGTCGCTGGAATTGCTCGAGGGAAGGGATCTGCCCGGCGTTGCTGTGCTCCTTGAGTCTTCACCATCCGGCTCACCAGATTTCGAGCACCGCAGTGGTTCCGAGCAAGACAGGCCTCTAACGCCGTGAGATGTTGTTGTCATACCTCGACGGGGATTGCCCAGGGCAATCGCATTTGGAGTCAGGTGGGCGCCTGGAGCCAAGCTGACGGCCTGAAGGAGGGTCGTCGCAGTGACGCCGGTCGGTGTCGACACCGAGCTTTGCCAAGGTTCTCATCCCTGCCTACGCCGTCGATGGCGCGGGCCGGACCTCCCCCCACCACGCCGAAGCTCATTGGCAGCCGCGTGAAGGTCAAATGCGATTGCCCTGGGGGATTGCCGCCGTCGAATACGGGTGGTAGTGTTGCTAGACACCGCGATTTGAAGAGCGCGAGCAGTGATCAAGCGAGGATGAGGGACCCGTGGACACGGCAATTAACCTGGTTATGCTTATCGTCTCAGTCACACTAATTCTGGTGATTCTGCTACAAACCAAGGGATCCTCATTCAGCGGCACCTTTGGTGGAGATTCAAGCTCCATCTACCGCACCCGGCGCGGGGTCGAAAAGACCTTGTTTCAGTTCACTGTCGGGCTCGCGGCGGTATTTCTCGTCATCGCGATCATCACCAGCATCGTCAACGGCTGATCTTCCTCCGGCAGGGGCGCGTCGTATTGCCGGGGGTTGACCCGCTCGCTATACTCCAACGGATCGAAGGCAATTTCACACGGCTTCGGGCGGTGCCGGGGCAGGAGGGTGACGAACATGGCCGGTCTCGGTTGGCAAGAACTGACCATCATCCTGGTCATCGTGATCATTATCTTTGGTGCTGGGAAGTTGCCCGAGATTGGTGGTGCACTCGGCAAGGGCATCAAGGAGTTCAAGACTCAGTCCAGTGAGGAGGACGGCGCTCTATCCGCCGGCACGACAACCACCGCCACCCGCCGTGACGAGCCCAAGGTCATCGAGAAGCGTGAAATCCGCGCTGACGAGATCTAGCTCGATCGGTGACCTCAGAGCGAACTGATACGTGGAGCGGGACGCAACTCGCGTCCCGCTCTCTTCTTGTCTTCGATAGGGTCATCGTCGCCGAAGGGCCGCACTCTCCCAGCTAGGTGAAACGGCGCAAGGCTTCGTGGCAGACCCGCTCTGCAGTGTCTCTGCCACGCGACTGCATGGTCATCCATTTCAAGCTGCCTTGTTGGACCTAGCGCCCCTGAGTAAGATCGGTCGGCACAGTCGCGTGAAGGGCAGGATGGGCTCTGGGGGGCGAATGAACGACGACAACAATCGGGTCGCCCAGGGTACCGGGGCTGCATCTACCCGGTCAGATTACCCCACCAGCGCGGAGATTTTATCGCCCGAGGCTCCCGGCCCAGGAACCGGCATCGGACCTGAGAATGAAATTGAAGCGGTGCGGCCGGAGCGGAGCAGCGGGACGGGCGCCCGCGCCTTCCGCGAGATCCTGGAAACCCTGCTCCTGGCTGTGGTCATCTTCGTCGGTGTCCGCCTCGTCGTGCTCAACTTCCGGGTCGATGGCCTCAGCATGTACCCAAATTTGGACGACCGCGAGATGCTGCTCGTCAACCGTAACGTCTATTTCCATTTTGACCTCAACGACATCTTGAACTTGCTACCCGGAGAGGATCGCGATGACGAGCGGATCGTCTATCCGTTTCACCCTCCGGAGCGGGGCGACATCGTCGTCTTCAACCCCCCGGTCCGATCGAACAAGCCCTACATCAAACGTGTAATCGGACTCCCCGGCGAAACGGTCACCGTCCAAGACGGGTTCGTATACATCGACGGCCAGCGGCTCAATGAGCCGTACATCGATGGTCCCATTACAACGTGTGGTTCCCAGAGACAATGTGACCCGGTCACCGTCTCGGAAGGTGAAGTTTTCGTTCTCGGCGACAATCGCACAAACAGCTCAGACTCCCGCAGCTTCGGACCGGTGGGCGTGGATCGGATCATCGGGAAAGCGTGGATCACGTACTGGCCAACGGACGAGATCGGGCTGGTTCCGCACGAGGACTATCCCGACTTCGCCGAGTCGTGATGCGAACCTGTTTGTCCCGCCTCCGTCACCCCGTGTAAAATAGGCATACCGGACGGTTCTCCCGTGCCGGTGTGCAACCCAGCAGCCTCGCATCCTTCTTGCATTGGGATCACTGGGTGGTCGGTTGACGCCGTGAGGGCCTTCCGATGATCGAAACCGTGG
>JAUJMG010000568.1 GCA_030446955.1 Thermomicrobiales bacterium | reverse complement strand
GAAGAGGATGCTGGCCCGCCGGGCTGGCCTTACGAGACAACATGACTGACCTGCTGGCCGCCGTCGGAGGACACATCGCCGCTGCGCTCGACCCGGCGATGTTCGCCAAGCAGGCGGGCGTGAAGGCGCTCGACGACTGGCAGCGAGATGCCCTCTCCTCCAGGGACAACCTATTGATCCTGGCGGCGCGCCAGACCGGCAAGACGACCGTGATCGCCCTCAAGGCGCTCCACCGTGCCCTCTACCACGACGACGCCACGGTGCTGATCGTGTGCCCGAGCCAGAAGCAGTCGGTGGAGATGCTGCGCCGGGTGAAGGCGTTCTACGCCCGGCTCGGCCGGCCGCTCCCGTCGGAGGGTGAGTCGCAGACGACGCTGGTGCTCCACAACCGCAGCCGCATCCTGTCGCTGCCCGCCAACGACGCCGGTATCCGCGGCTACACTGCCGATCTGCTGATCCTCGACGAGGCCGCCCGGATTGACGACGAGCTCTGGGTGGCCGTGTCGCCGATGGTCGCCGTGTCGGGTGGGACCATCGTCGCTCTCTCGACGCCCTACGGCGCCCGCGGCTGGTTCTACGAGCAGTGGCGTAACGGGCTCGGCTGGCACCGCATCAAGATCACCGCCGAGGAGTGCCCCCGCATTAGCGCGGAGTTCCTCGCCGACCAGCGGGCGACGATGGGCGACTTCGCCTTCCGGTCCGAGTACCTCGTCGAGTTCACGAGCACCGACGCGGCGATGTGGGACGCCGAGACGATCAAGAAGATGACCGCACCGCTGCGGGGGAGGTTCGTGTGAAGGACTACGTGGGTGGAACCCACTTCATGGGCGTCGACCTGGGCTCGAGTTTCGACCGCTCCGCCGTCATCGTCGTCGAGGGCGTGCGCCACCTGGTGCCCGCCGAGCCGACGTGGGACGACCCGGACCGCCACGTAGCGGCCGAGGACCATTACCACGTCCGCCACATCAGCCGGTCCGAGATGAACACGCCCTACGAGTTCACCGTCGCCCACATGGGCGCCGTCAGCCAAGTGTTCCGGCCACGGTTCACCTACTTCGACCAGACGGGCGTTGGGCTCGCCGTCGACCGGATGATTCTGGCAGCCCACATGGCCGGGGCGTTCCACACCAGGCCGATCGGCATCACCATCACCGGGGGCGAGCACATCACCGACAACGGCGTACCGAAGAAGGACTTGCTCTCGCCGATCACCACGCTGGGTCAGCAGGGGCGCCTGCACATCGACGAGGGCCTGCCCGGCGCGGGGAAGCTCGTCCAGGAGATCACCGACATGCAGCGCCGGCAGAACCTCAACACCGGCCACGTCAGCTTCGGCGCCGCGACCGAGGCCGCGCACGACGACCTGGTGATCGCGCTGGCGATGGCGCTCATCCCCATCCTCCGGCGCTTCCGGCTCGGCCCCGACGCACGGACGTTCCAGCCGGCCACCTGATCCGGCGCTCACCTGGTCCTGTCGTCGCCGGGCATGCGAGCGCCATTCGACGTGGGGTGGGATTGGGACTCCCGGCCGCTGTTGGGGTGACAGCGGTAGCTGGTTGAGTTCCTCCTTCTTGTCCGCTCCCCACGAATCTGGACAAGCACCTACACATGTACAGGGTTTCCCGTCCGCTCTCGGAGGCAAGGCTAGGCTCGACTGCCGTGACGATCCCCCGGCCCTGCTTGGTGGACAGGTGCACGGGGACCGTCGAGTTCGAACTGGGAATCGGTTCCGCCGTTGGGAACCAGCCGCTGCGTCATCATGCGGCCTGTCCGAGTTGTAGCACAGCCCAGTACCTAACTGAGGATGGCATACAGGGCCTTGTTGACTGCGGTCAGCAAGGTGACGGTGATGCGACCTCTCGTTAGCAGGTTTCTACGTTGGCGCCCGGTTCGGTACGTCTTGGCACCGGTCCTACTTGCCATTGCGAGCACACAGCAGACGATCCTTCCGACGCTGGCTTTCTTGGTCCCTGGCCTGATACTGCAGGAAGCGGCGATCTTCGCAGTCGACAGGCGCGCAGAGCAGCTGGCAAGCAAACGTCTCAAGCAGCAGAAGCTGCTGGAGTCGGAACGAGCAGAACGGCGCCTTACCGAACGCCTGAACGACGCTGTGACCGCTTTCGAATTGGTAGCGGGAGGCGGTGGCCGGCTACGGGCGAATGTCATGTTGCCCGAGCCAAGCGGCGACTTCATGACCATCCGCTTCAGCACCGTCGGCTACTCCCCGGAAGAGTTGGCCATGCGCTGGGGCAGGCACCAGGGGCCTTACGGTCATGCGTGGGCAGAAGGCCGGTCTCAGATCGCCCCGTCGGGCGAACCCCCGAACGGCTGGGGGATGACGCCCGCCCAGCGGGCACTCACCGCTAGCCTCGGGATGACGATCGCGGTGCCGGTGTCCCTGCCAGAGCGACCAGGGGAGGTTGTCGCTGTCATCAGCGTTGACGACAGCGAGCCGCCAGGGGAGTACAGTGACGCGATCCGGGAATATTTGGAGAAGCAGGTGTCCACACGGGTGGCAACGGAGTTGGCCGGCGACGATGTCAACTTCCTCGTGTGACCAGCCGATGAAGGAGGAGCGGGCCGGGTCCCGTCGTCGACCCGCCAAGGAGGCCCCATGAGCGTGAAGCAGAGCGAGGACGAGACCGCCCAGAAAGTACGAGCGATCACGGAAAAGGTCGAGATGCTTGAACGTATCCGTGCTCAGCAAGCCGCGGAGCGGGTCAAAGCCGCCCAGAGGGTGGCCAGAGAGCGGTCTGTGTCTCGATAGTTCGAAGTCTCGGGCTCGCTCCCGACCCCATGCCAGCAACAACAACAACGACGCAACGACAACGACAACGACCACACAACGTCCCCCAGGCCACACGGTCGGGGGGCGTTGTTGCTGTTACCCCTGAACGGGGCAGGGGGTAGGTCAACTACTTGCGACGATCGCCGTTTTGATCATGGCCCTCATCGGCGCCGCCATGTGGGCGGT
>JAUJMG010000567.1 GCA_030446955.1 Thermomicrobiales bacterium | reverse complement strand
GCTTTCATCATCCGCCGCTGTTTGGTCGACGGTCACTCTCCGTCCTCGTTGGAGGATCCGTTGTCCGCTCGGATTCGGATTCGGCGATAGCAACTGCTGCCTCCTCCGCTGCTGCGAAGATCCTCCACGCAGGGTGGTCATCCACGCGGGCGTAGTAGCGCTTGCCTGGGCCATCGCCTCGGGGCACATCCTCAAGAAGCCCCAGGCCGACGAGTCGGTCGAGCTCTTCACGAACGTTGCTCTGGGGCAAGGCGACGCCCATGACCGCCTCATGCTGAGAAAACACGCCTCCCTCGGCGCGGAGGGCCCACACCCCCACTGCGAGACGGGCACCGCGGCCGAAGATGCCCTTTCCAAGGCGGGTGATGAGGTTCTGTGCTAACATCCAGTTTTTAGATACTAGTTTCCGGTCGCTGGTCGCTAGTTCTCAGTATGGACCGAAGGAGGCTGCCATGCGAGCCTGGTTCCGTGGAGCGAGATCCAAGAAGACGCGGCATCGAATGAACGAGGAGCGCGAACGCGTCCCCCTGGGCGAGTTGCTGCGCGGGCTCGACGGCAAATGGATCGCCATCAAGGACCACCAAGTCGTGGCTGCCGCCGAAACACCCTACGCTCTTGTCAGCAGCCTCCGTGAGAAGGGAATCGGCGGCGCGGCCATCATCAGAGCGCCGGCGGTCGAGGAGCCGGAGATGGTCGGATTCGGCTGAGCCAGGAATGCCGAGGGCGCCGTTTCCGTGGATCTTCCCTTACCAGGACGACCCGGCTGTCGCCGGGGAACCGCGTCTAGGTCGCGCCGTGCTGCGGCCCCTTGTTGAGTGCAGACTGAGCGCACGTGAGGCCAACGAGAGGACTTGGGCGCTCGTCGATTCGGGGTCTGAGTACACCCTGGCCATGCGATGGGTCGCCCAGGTCGTCGGCGTCGAGCCAGATGAACGTCGGGAGATCGTCCTCGGGATCGGTGGCGAAAACCTCCGTGTCCGGTTCGCCGACGTTACCATCCACCTTGGGCCGGCTGACCAGGACGAAGTCCACTGGGGCGAGTGGCAGGCCGAGGTCGGGTTCGTCGAGCGGTGGCGTGCCACATGGCCGGTTCTCCTTGGACAACGGGGATTCTTCGACCAGTTCACTGTCACACTGAACCGCGGCGCTCAGGCATTCGCCTTGACCGCGGTTGACGACTTCGATCAGCGATTCCCAGTGCCACTGGCGCCGAACGGAGATGAGTCAAAGCGGTTCTCGCCGTGAGCCCTGTCATTGGGAGGAGGTCGAGGGGCTGCTCGACCTTCCGGGCCCCTTCATCTACGACGTGTCCCAGACCAGCATTCACAAATCGCCTGATCGTGGCAGCGTCGTCGCTCCGACATAGCCGATCGCTTAGTCGTCGAGAACAGCAACATCTCCAACGGTTGCGCCAAGTGATGGCGTTCCGCCGATGGTAATTCTTAGCAGGACATCCTAGTGGTCGAACCAGCAGATCTCGTTCGCTCCGTCTTTGAACGGCCCTGGAAGACGGCCTCTTGGTTCAAACTCTCTGGAGGAGTAGCGCAACGACATCCCTAAGCCCGGCGAACATCACGCCGATGCTGACGAACCGACAGGTGGGCCCATGCCACTGGCGAAAGGTGGTCCCTCACCCTGGCAAGCGACAGCCAGGGGCAAATTGCCGGCACGTTGCTTGACCGAGCAGCCGCGCTCACCAATCGAAGTATGCCGCCGAGAGCTGCGACGGGTGAACCCTCCTCAGGTGCCGCTCACAGCTGCGGATGCTGTCCGCAATGGCTAGCGCTCGGGCGGGAGTCAGCTCGCCGATCGCGACAGCCTCACGAAGGAGGTCGACCGTGTCTTTGACGCGCCCATCTCCGAGCCGCCGGCGGGCGAAGTCGTATGCAGCGTTGTCGTCCGTAACGAACAGTGTGTCCAGCTTCTCGGCGAAGTAGATGGTCTCGGCCTCGCCAGCATGTGCGACCGGCGGGCCCGCTCCGTCGTTCAGGGCGACAAGCAGGTGAACAATGCAAGCGCGGTCAGACGCCGTCGGTACGACTGGCTCGCCCAACCACTGCACATGGAGGAGTTCACCGCAGCCAGGGTGCCCGTGTCTCGCGCCGTTCTCGATCTCTGTTCGAACTGCCTCGGTCCAACGCGGCTCCGGCATTGCTGCGTGTCGCTCCTTGAGAGCGTCGAAGTGTCCGCTCACGGCGAAGTGCAGCAGGGTGACGGCGTCGTACAGGACCGGAGCGGGCACTGAATCGAGCAGCTACTCGACGGGGCTCGCTTCAAAGCCTTCGTCCGCCTCGGCGTCCGAAATACCATCGCTGAACGAGAGGTCTGGGTCGTCACACGGAGCGGTTTCGTGCTCGAGGACGTCCTCAAGATCTTCTCCCAGGAGGCCAGCTAGAGGACGGGCGCTTACGACGCCCCGGCGGTAACCCTCCCTCGTGCGCTTGACGAGCCAACCCGGGCTCCGCCGTTCAGGGCGGCGGCCTTGTCGCGCCGCCAAGCTCTTCCGAACGTCGACTGGGACCGTGTTCCGAGGATCGTCACGGTCTATCGCGTTCAGAAGGCCGCGCCAGCCGATGGAGCGCAGACGATCTCTGCCCGCCGTGTTGATCTCCCGGAGGCTGTGCAATCGGTAGATAAGGGTCTCGAAGCTGACGCCGAAGCAATACATGAGGTAGGCGAGAGCTGGCCCCCCCCGACCTTGCTCAGCGATGATTCGCCGGACTTCCGCTTCCGGCATGAGGAACTCTGCTGCGAAGAGGTTCGCCGATTTCTCATCATCGTTTGAGCCGAGAAGTGTTTCGTCGAGCGCGATTGGCTCACCGTGGCCCGCGAGCAAGTGCCCTAGCTCGTGAGCTAGCGTGAATAGTGCCCGCGGTGTTGGCTGCTCTGCATTGACGAAGACAACGGGAAAGGATGGATCGGAGATCGTCGCACCAGCAAGCTTGTCGCCCGGATGGGACTCGACGACGACGTCCACGCCGAGTCC
>JAUJMG010000118.1:3922-10769 GCA_030446955.1 Thermomicrobiales bacterium | reverse complement strand
CGGAAGGCGCGGCATCAGGACGATTTGGAGGCGCCGGACAGGTCTGTAGCCCATGCTAAGATACTTGGACAGTTTCACCGGCAAGTGAAGAGCGATGAGGAGGAGACGCATGCGCTCGCGAGAGCAGCAGGACAAGCACGCTACGATTCCGACGACCAAGCATGAGATGCTCACCCGGCCGGTCAGCCGACGCGTGGTCGTCCGCGCTGGGGTAGCGGGCGCGGCCGGGATTGCGGCGGCCGGGATGCTCCGTCCGGCCGGTGCCGCACCGAAGCGTGGCAGCCGGTTTGGTGTGCCGGCACTCCTCCGCCAGGCGACGGGCGAAGGTCAGCGCGGTGGTCGACTCCGCGTCGCGACCACCGGCCAGCCTGCTGGTCTCGATATGCACCTCACCGCCCAGCGAACCATCACCCTCATTGGCTGGCAGATGTTCGAGGCGCTCTTCACCTTTGATGCCGCCTATGCGACGGTCCCGATGCTGGCCGAAGGATTTGAGACCAGCGAGGACGGCTTGACGACCACGATCAGGTTGCGCCAGGGCGTCCCCTTTCACAACGGCGCCGAAATGGTGGCTGCCGATGTGATCGCCTCGTTCCAGCGCTGGGCCCCGGTCAGCAGCCTTGGCCTGGCCATCTCCCCGTTCTTGAACGAGGTCGTTGAGGTGGGTCCGCACACCGTGGAGTTCAGGTTATCGAGCCCGCTCGTCGCCCTCCCCAGCATGTTAGCGCGTCAGGCCCAGGGTCTCTCGATTCATCCGAAGTCCGTCCTGGACGCCGCCGGATCGAATCCTCTTCCCGACTCGGGCTACATCGGCACCGGACCCTATCAGTTCGTCGAGCGACAGGCGGACCGGTTCACCCTACTCCGCCGCTTCGACAACTACGCCTCCTTGGAGACCGAGCCAAGCGGCTACGCCGGCCGCAAGGCAGCCTATCTGGACGAAATCGAGTTCATTCCAGTCCCCGACGAAGCTGCCCGCGTCGCCGGGTTGCAGTCGGGTGAGTATCACTACCTGGAGGAAATCATCCCCGATCAGATCGTGACCCTCCAGGACAATCCGGATGTGACGATTGAGATCTTGCCGCCCCGCAGCTACGGTGTCCTGATCATGAACACCGCGACCGGCCTCATGAGCGATGTGAAGATGCGGCAGGCGGTTCTGGCGGCTATTGCCGTCGAGCCGACAGCACAGGCCTCCCATGGCGAGGGGTATTTCGAACTAGGCCCCGGGATCATGATGCCCCAGACGGTGTGGAACTCGGATGTTTCAGCGGAGATGTACAACCAGGGCAACACGGAGAAGGCTCGCCAACTCCTCCAAGAGGCCGGCTACAACGGCACTCCGGTCCGCCTCTTGACGACCCAAGAAGATCTTGGCGACTACAACGCCGCGGTTGTTGCTCAGCAACAACTCGAAGAAGCCGGGTTCACCATCGAACTGGAGGTCACCGACGAGGCAACGATGGAAGAGAACTTGGAGAGCGATGACCGTTGGGAGATGACCACCAACGCCTACGTGTTCAGACCTGATCCGGTCCTCATCCCAGCCTTCGCGAGTTGTGCGGCAGACGGGCAATGGTGCTCGGACCCGAAGGTCGCAGTGTCACAGCGGCTTCAAACCGAGACCGATTTCGAAGCCCGTTTCGCGGCACTCGAGGAGCTTCAGCGGCTTTGGTATGAAGAGGCTCCAGCCGTCAAGCTGGCCAACAACTACGGCGTCGCCGCCCTATCGTCTCAGGTCCAAGGACTTCTTGGACAGATGCACTTCGAGATCGAGCCCGAATTCACGAACTGCTGGCTCGGCGACGCGTAGGCCTCCGGGTGGGCAACGGGGAGCGGGGAGCGGGAGCGGTCCCCGCTCCAGGCCCGCCGCATATCCCGGATTCGAGGACCGAAGAACGCAAGCAGGTGACCTGGGTGTGGCTAAGTCTGGTCCGGGGGTGCCCGCATATCTCCCGTCGGGTTCCGCTAGGAGGCTCTAGTGCTGCGTCAACGTGTTCCCCCGGGTAGGGGCGACGCCTGCGTCGCCCGCTAGCGCATCAAGAGGGCTCACAGTCCTCTGCCCGAAACAGGCACGAGTTGTGGCGACTGAGGCGTGACCGACCACTGAGGGGACACGAGTGCAGCGTCGGGATGTCCAACGTCCCATGGTGCAGTTCGGCGCGGGGATTTGAGGTCGCGGGGAGGGCGTATCCGATGACCCGGACGGAGTTGGGCCATAGCGGAGACGGCGAGTGATTGCGTTCATCCTACGCCGGTTGCTACTTCTGTTTCCCGTGCTTGTCATCGTCGGCATCATCGTCTTTACCCTGATCCATCTCACCCCTGGTGATCCTGCCTCGGCGATGCTGGGACGAGAAGCGACGACGGAACAGAAAGAGGCGCTGCGAGAGCAACTTGGTCTCAACGAACCGTTCCATCTCCAGTTCATCAACTGGTTCCTCGACGCCCTGCGGCTGGACTTCGGGGAGTCGCTGTTTATCGGTAAGCCCGTCACCGAGGCGCTCTTGGATCGAGTCGAGCCGACCGGCTTGCTCACCCTCTATTCGCTCACCCTCTCCATCCTGATCGCGATCCCGGCAGGGGTGATTGCGGCGGTGAAAGCCAACTCGCTCTTGGATCGGCTGCTGATGGTCATGTCCATCGGCGGAGCGGCGATCCCCAGTTTCTTCTTCGGGATCCTGTTGATCCTGCTCTTCGCCGTCGTTCTCGGCTGGCTTCCGTCGGGCGGTTACAAGGATCTCGGAGACGACCCGATCCAGCATTTCAAGTACATGCTCTTACCGACCGTGGCGCTGGGCTTCTCCGCGGCCGGGCTCTTGACCCGCCTGGTACGCTCGACCATGCTCGATGTGCTCAATGAAGACTACGTGCGCACCGCCTACGCGAAGGGTTTGCCGGAGCGGCATGTGGTCCTGCTCCACGCCCTTCGCAACGCATTGATTCCCGTCATGACCGTGATCGGCATCTCGCTTGCCGGAATGCTCGGCGGGGCGGTCGTGGTTGAGACCGTCTTTAACATCCCTGGGATGGGCCGGCTCCTGGTGCAGAGCGTCACCCGCCGTGATTTCCCGGTGGTTCAAGGCGCCGTAATGACCGTTGCGGCGATTCAGGTCCTCGTGATGCTGCTCGTTGATGTGCTCTATGTCTACGTTGACCCCAGGGTCCGCTATGGCCCTGAGTGAAGCCAGAGCGGCAAAGGTCGCTCCGTTCGCGACGAGATCTCGTCGCTGGCGTCTCTCCTCTATCACGCCGGCATCCCCGTATTACTGGGTCCGTTTGTTGCTCGAGAATCCGGCGGCCGTGCTAAGCCTCGGCTTTCTCGCGGTGATCTTGCTGCTGGCAATCCTGGCTCCGGTCATCGCTCCTGCCGAGCCCAACTTCGTCAACCCGGCAGATCGCCTCGAGCAGCCGTCGTCTGATTACTGGTTCGGCACCGATGAACTCGGCCGCGATGTCTTTAGCCGCGCTGTCTACGGCGCCCGAATTTCCCTGCTCGTCGGTCTTTCCGTGATGGTGGGGGCCACCGTCATGGGTTCCATCATCGGGCTGGTCGCGGGTTATTACCAGCGGATCGACACCCCACTCATGCGGGTCATGGATGGGCTTGAGGCGTTCCCCAGTATCCTCTTGGCGATCGCGATCATGGCGACCCTTGGACCAGCAACGGAGAACGTGATCGCCGCCCTGTCCGTGGTTTACACACCGAACATAGCCCGGCTGGTACGCAGCACGACGTTGATGAACAGACGACAGCCCTACGTCGAATCTGCCCGGGCGATCGGCATGCGCGATTTTCCGATCATGCGGCGCTATATCTTCATGAACTCGCTGTCGCCGCTAATCGTCCAAGGGACGTTCGTCGTCGCGTTCGGCATCCTCGCGGAGGCGTCGCTGTCTTTTCTCGGCGCTGGCGTACCGCCTGATACTCCGACCTGGGGCAGCATCGTCAGTAGCGGGCAGCCCCGGCTCCAGCAGGCCTGGTGGGTTTCGGTCTTCCCCGGGTTGCTTCTCTTCGCGACCGTCCTCGCTACGAACCTGATCGGTGACGGCCTCCGTGACGCCCTCGATCCACGATCCCGAAGGCGGTAGTGGAAGTGGTGCTGGGGATGGGCGTTCTCGTTTTCCGCGCCTGATAGAACAGGGACATTCCGTCCAACATCGCACCAGGCGAGGACGGAGGCTCGGAACTGCCGCAGAGCCCTCGCCCCCCCAGCCCCTACCCTACTAATTCCGCCAGCCCGATCCGCTGCAGATGCTCCGTGGAAATCATCCCGTCGTCGTCCCAGCCTCGAACCCCGTAATACGCAGAAACCATCTGGTCGAGCCAGGGGCGGCTCAGCGCCGTTGGGGCGGCCGGGTCATCGGTCAGCACCCGTGCGGGCAGGGTGTCGTCGGTGCGGGTCCACCCCTGGCGGATGTTGAAGAGTTTCTTGAGGTTGTTGATCCGCTCTCCGGCCCGCCGCAGGTCGTCGGCGCTGGTGGGCAGCCCGGTAACGCGGGCGTGCAGCGCCGCCGCCTCCCCGTGAAGATCGGCGAAGGCGTGGCGCAAGAACTTGCAGAGGGTCAGCGAATCCAGGATCGCCGCCTGGTCCTCGGCGCCGGCTGCAGCCTCCGCCCGGGCCATCGCTTCGGCCGTCGGGTCGAGACGGTCCGAAAAATCTACCTCGTAGGCAGACGAGCGATTATGACAAGCACCTCGGGTGCCGACCGCAAGACCCAGCGCCAGAGTCTGCAGCTTCCGAGGGTCGTAGCCCGGCAACTCCAGCCCCTTGACGTGCATGGCCCACGCGTCGCTGCCCTGACCCACAATCTCTGCCGCGCGGCGAGACCCTTCCGCCAGCAGGTCGCCGATCCCTCGCCGCTGCCCGATCGCCTCGATGGTCCGCAGCAGCGCCGCCCCGTCACCGAAGGCGGGCACCTCCTCTGCCGGATGACCGAGATCGATCCCCCGTTCGGCGCACTCCATCGCCCAGGCAATCGTCGCCCCGGTGGTCATCGCGTCCATCCCAAGGTCGTCGCAGCGGGCCGCCGCGCGCAGGACAGCGTTCGGGTCGGATACCCCGCAGAGCGAGCCGAGCGCGAACAGCGTCTCGTACTCCAGCCGGGTCTCCGTCGTCGGGCCGTCGTCCCGCGTCCGGTAGCGGTGCTCGCAACCGACCGTGCACGCGGCGCAGCCGTGCTTGTCGGTGTGGTGCTCCAGCAGGAGCGTCTCGCCACTGATCGCCTCCGCCCCCGCGAAGCGGCCGCTCTGGAAGTTCCGCGTCGGCAAAACTCCCATCCGGTCGAAGAAGGCGACGTTGGCCGCGGTGCCGACCTCCCGGTACTTCGCGGTCGCGGGGCCTAAGCTGCGACCGGCCAGCTCCCGCGCGGCCGCCCCCAGCCCCTTCGGATCGGCGACCGGGGGAAGCCCGCTGCCACGGATCGCGATTGCCTTGAGGCCTTTGCTGCCCATCACGGCGCCAGCGCCGGTGCGCCCGGCCAGCCGACCGTCGTTGCTGATTGCGGCGAAGCGCACCCCTCGCTCACCCGCCACGCCGATGGCCGCCACCCGGAACCCGGAGCCGAGGGCTGCGCGGAGCGCATCCGCCGTCGCCCGCGGCGCCAGCCCGAGCAGACCCTCCGCCGGGCGAAAGCTCACTTGCTCGTCGTCGACCACCAGCACGGTGGGCTCCTCCGCCCGGCCCGTCACCACCAGCGCGTCGAACCCGGTTCGCTTCAAGGCGATCGCGAGATAGCTGGAGGAGAGCGAGTCGCCGATGACCCCTGTCTGCGGGGACTTCGTCGCGACGGCGATCTTGCTCGCCGTCGTAATGCCGGTCCCCACAAAGGGGCTGGTGGCGAAGACGAGCGGATTTTCGGGGGCGAGCGGGTCCACCCCGGCGGGGCAAGCCTGGTAGAGGAGATAGCTGGCCAGCCCAATCCCACCAAGCAGGCGCTCGAAGACGAGCGCGGGGATCGTCTCAGTCGTGACTCGCCGCTCGGTCAGGTCGACTCGGAGGAGGCGGCCGTGGACACCGTGCATCCCCTACCCCCCGGCCACGCTGGAGACGAGCAGCACCGACGCCGCCGGCCCGACCTGCCGACTCGGGTCGGTCGTGAAGCGATCGTCAAGGACGAAGGTGTAGCCGTGGAGCAGCCAGCCCGTCTCACCGTCGATGACGCGTCCCATCAATCCGGGACAGGCCCCGCCGAGCGCGGCCGCCACGTCGCCCAAGGTCTGACCAGCCACACGCAGCGAGCGCCGGCCGGCCACGAGTCTTGGCACCCCAAACAGTTCGACCTCGACTCCGGGTTCGGTCATCCTCTCCTCGATATCATCCGCAAACGGCCAGACGACCCGTGGCGGCCCTAGGCGTGGTGAGGATTGTAGTCGACCCCATTCGGCTGGCGAGCCGAGGCTCGTCTCCTTCCGCGTATGAGAAGATAGAAAACGACGATCGGAGGGTTGACGAACGGCATCAGACGTGAGGAGGTAGCGATGGCGAAGACGGCCGCACAGTTGGTTGCTGAGGCTAAGCAGCGCGTCGAGAACCTGACGGTCGACCAGGTCGCGACGGAGCTGGAGCAAGGGGACGTGCTGCTCGTCGACATCCGGGAGCCCGGCGAGCGCACGGAGCAGGGAGCGATTCCAGGAGCCGTCCACGCTCCCCGAGGGATGCTCGAGTTCTACGCCGACCCGACCAACTCTTACCACCGCGCTGAGTTCGACCCCAATCGCCGCGTCGTCCTGCACTGCGCCTCGGGCGGGCGCTCGGCTCTCGCCGCCGAGACCCTCAAGGAGTTGGGCTACACGAACGTGGCCCACCTCGACGGCGGTCTCAACGCCTGGAAGGCCGCCGGTCGG
>JAUJMG010000118.1:0-3822 GCA_030446955.1 Thermomicrobiales bacterium | reverse complement strand
CACGAACGTGGCCCACCTCGACGGCGGTCTCAACGCCTGGAAGGCCGCCGGTCGGCCGATCGAGGAAGGGGAACGCGCTTAGGGTGACTTGGCTATCCGGGAACGACTCGGCGACTTCCGGATGGCCCAGGTTGACCCCGTTCATGGATACATGCCGGGGCGGCTCATCCTCAAACGGCGGTGGTTGTGGACCAGGTGTGCTACGTGCTCCAGATCCGCCCCGGCCAAACCGACGCCGCCCGGTCGCTGATCCGCGAAATTCAGACCGACCGGAGGACCGACTACGAACAGGCTCAACGCCTTCACGGGGTTGTCAAGGAGGTCTGGTTCCTCTTCTCCGGGCCAGCTGGAGACCAGTTCGTCGTGTATTTGGAGGTTCCGGATTTCGCCGCAATGGTGGCCTGCTACACCTCCTCAACCGATCCGTTCGACACCTGGTTCAACGGTCGGCTCGCGGCAGTCACTGGGTTTGACGCTGGTGATCCGGCCGCACAGGCGGAAAGCCCACTGCCTGAACGGCTCCTCAGCTTTGAAGCGTGAGCGGTAACGATTGCTCCACGGCCAAAATAAGGACTGGCCTCCTCATCAGGAGAGATTGACTACGTCGGTTACTGTGACAATTGCTCGGGCCTCGAGATTGCAAATCCGCGCCGCCGTCAACGACGTCCGTTCGTTCAGCGAGAGCCGGTAGATAAGGTCCGATGCCACTGGTGAAACGCCTCTGCCCCGTTGACCTTCCTGTCAGGCGATGGCAGGCGGAGGCGCCTTTGGGAGATTAGCGCTGCGGCAACCGTTAGCTGCCCGCTGGAAAAGGTCGCCGCCTGCTCTGCGTTTGAGGAGACAGCACCGAACCGCCAAGTGTCCTCTTCCTCCATCACGACGACGCGTTCCACCCTCTTCTTGAGGTGACAATGGCGCTGCGGCTCGTGAATGCTCGTCAGGGTCGGCGCGGTGAGCCCCGTTGCTTCACGTGAGGAGGCTGTTTCCAGATGCGGTCGACGGTCCTGCGCTCCTTGCTGGCGCTCGCGCTCTTCTCGATCCTTCACAGTGCCCTGGCAGCCCTGCCGGCGAAGCGACGCGCCAGTACCTCCCTCGGCTCTCGCCGGACTGCCGGCCTCTACCGGATGGCCTACGTCCTGCAGGCGACCGTTTCCACCTCCCTGTTGGCGGTCTACCTCTGGGCGTTGCCCGATCGGATGCTCTACCGGGTGGATGGCTGGCCACGGGCGGTCATGCTCGCTGGTCAGGCGATGGCAGTCACCGCGGTCGCGGCGGTCGGGGTCCAGGTCGGACCGGCCCGGTTCACCGGTCTGCCCCAACTGCTTGACCTGCTCGCCGGGCGACCCATCAGGCCGGTCGTTGTCGCCCAGCACCCGTTGCCGGCAGGGGCCAAGCTGGAATGGCGCGGGCCCTTCCGTCTCTCCCGTCACCCCAACAACTACTTCCCGTTGATCGCCTGGTGGCTCTCGCCGACGATGACCGTCAAATGGGCAAGCGTGGGCATCGGGGCAGCGGTCTACATGGTGCTCGGCTCCCTTCACGAGGAGCGTCGCCTGGCCCTCGCGTATGGGCAACGCTTCCGCCGCTACCAGCGCCAGGTTCCCCACCTCATCAACCCGTTCGCGATCGTTCGCCGAGGGACAGACCGGCATCGGTCATGAAGAGGGACTGACCGGCTCCCGGCGGTGCGGAGTTCGAAGACACTCCGTCCGGAACCGATCCGCTGCTGGGCGCAACGTTCAGTGGAGGAATTGATGTTTGCTGACGTGACATCCGTACGAGGGGAGAAGTCGAATGACGGCCGCTGATCTAGCCGTCGTTGAGGACCGAGTGCACACCCTCGATCCGGCCCAACCCAGGGCCACGGCCGTCGCCGTCCGGGAGGGCCGGATCCTGGCCGTTGGCGACGACGCGACGGTTCGGGCCTATTGCGACCGCCACACCCAGATCATCGACGGGCGTGGCCTGGCCCTGGTGCCCGGCCTCGTCGACGCCCACATCCACCCCTTCATGGGCGCGGAGCGGACCCAGGGCGCCGACTTGACCGGCGTCACGACGTTGCACGAGTTGCACGACGCCCTCATCGCCGAACGAAGACGCTGCGGGCCGGATGCCTGGATTCGTGGCTGGGGGCTCACCTTCGAACTCTTCAGCGAAACCGGCATCCACAGCTCGCTGATCGAGGAAGCCGTCGGCGGCCAGCCCGCGTTTCTCGGGTTCTTCGACGGCCAAACGGCCGTCGTCAGCCCGGCTGCGCTTGCTGCCGCGAAGATCACCGGGCCGGTGGCGTTCGAGGATCAGTCGGCAGTAGTCTGCCGCGACGGCGTACCGACGGGCGAGCTACAGGAGTGGGGCGCCATCGCCCTCGTCCAGCAGGTGATGCCGGAGCCGACCGACGACGAGCGGTACGGCTGGTACGTCGACGCCCTGCGCCGCATGAATCGCGTCGGTCTCACCGGTCTTCACGCCATGGACGGCAGCCCAGCCGAATTCGAATTGCTGCGCCGTCTCGAAGCTGCGGGCGACCTGAGCGTGCGGATGGTAATGCCCCTCTGGCAGAAGCCTGACATGACACTGGACGAGATGCAGGCGCAATTACCACTTCGCGGCGAGCATGGGCATCTCTGGCGCGGCAGCGTTGCCAAGTTCTTCATCGACGGCGTCGTCGAGTCGGGCACCGCTTGGCTGATCGATCCGGACACCCGGGGCGAGTGCCGGTTGCCCTATTGGCCGGACCCGCGCGCGTACACCCAGGCGGTGGCGCTCTTCGCGGGCGCCGGTTTCCAGTGCGTCACCCACGCGGTCGGGGACCGTGCCGTCCGCTGCGCCCTCGACGCCTACCGGGCGGCGGGAGCGGCACCCGGCGTGCGGCACCGCATTGAGCACATTGAGCAGCTTCAGGATGCCGATCTGCCCCGCTTCGCCGCCGAGCAGGTTGTCGCCTCGATGCAGCCGCTTCACATGCACGCCTTCCGCCCCGACGGCTCCGACGAGTGGGGAAGCCGGGTTGGCCCGGAGCGGCGTGTCCGGGCATTCCGCTGCGCCGACCTGCGTCGCTCCGGCGCCATCCTGGCGCTCGGCTCGGACTGGATGGTCGCCAACTTCGATCCCCGCATCGGGATGGCCTGGGCCCGACTCCGCCGTCCCGGCGGGCAACCGGAGCGGGCCCCCGTACTACCGGAGCAAGCCCTGACGCCCACCGAAACCCTGGAGGGCTACACCATCGAGGCCGCCCGTGCGATCTCCGAGGAGCATCTCTCCGGGCGGATCCGTGTCGGGTATCGCGCCGACCTCACGGCCTTCGCGGAAGACCCTGTCGATCTCGATGCCGACGAACTCCCTGAGCTTCCTGTGCTGATGACGATCGTGGATGGTCGCGTCGTTCACCGTACTGCCTGATCGCCGTGCCCCGTCCCGGTTCCGCGTCTGATCGTGCACCGTCACCGGGATGAGTTACCTCGCCTTGGCGCGCTCGGGCGTCCTCGGGGATCATTCGATAGGAACTGGTCGCGGGCGGTTCATGACTGGGTGGGTTCCACGGGAGGGCAGGCATGAGTAAGCCATATGGCGCCGAAATGATCGAAGCCGCGGCCGATCCGGCCGACTGGGAGATTTGGCCGGCCCCAGCGCGCTCCCACGAGGCGCTCTACCAGAGCTTCCCCGAGTTCACCTGCCTTTGCCCGCGTTCCAGCTACCCTGACTTCGCTACCGTTCACCTCGTCACGGTGCCGAACCAGCAGGTGGTGGAACTCAAGCACCTCAAGCTCTGGCTCAACAGCTTCCGGAACCGGTCCATCTCCCACGAGCTGGCCACCGCCGAGA
>JAUJMG010000566.1 GCA_030446955.1 Thermomicrobiales bacterium | reverse complement strand
CAAGACCGCCCTCCCGATCGTGGCGCTAACGTGAGAAAGTCCATAACAGGCTCTACGTCTGGTATGACGGGAGGTGGGTGTTGGAGTCGTGGGCGAGAGAGCAAGAAGAGAGCAAGAAGCGGATGAATTCCCCAGAGAGTGACTCGACGTAGGCCTGGGTTTGTTCAGGCGCTGCCTAAGCGCCGACTGGTGACGCTGTAGGAGCACAGGTCATTACCGAGTGGGTCCACCGACGCAGGGAAGGGCCGACAACCACCCATGCAGCCATGACGACCCCTAGCGAGCGACCAAGCACCGGGTGGGGGACGGTCCGGTGATGAAGGGGGCGGCCACGGCGACCGCCCCGGTTAGGACTTAGGCGGCGACGTTGACCGACCGCTCGGCGGGTACGATGGAGTCAGCCAGGGTTCCTGCCCCATCGCAGGCGGAACAGGGGCAATGCACGGTGTAGCTACCGGTGATTCGGTGGCCCTGACAGGTCGGGTCAAAGCCGTTGCCATCACAGTGTAGGCAGGCGATGACGGACTCCGGTGTCGGAGGAGCCACCGCAGCCAGCTCGGGCTCCAGATCGAGCCGCCCTAGCGCGTGCCAGTAGGCCGCCCGGTGCTTACAGACCGGATCTCCATACTCGCCAGCCTGGCACTCGCAGCCGTTGGCGCTGACGAGGTAGGCCGCCGTGACATCGCTGCCACTGGTGGCAATCCAAGCACCACTACCGGCGAGCTGCCTGACCTGGACGCCCTCGGCAACCGCCCGCCGGAGGGCGGTCTGCCACCGTGCCGGTGTCGCCACCATCGGCTTCCGGGTCTGCGTCGTCGCCATCTTCATTTCTCCTCTCACTACGCCCGACCGGATCGCTGGACGTTTCCCCTCGTCCGATACCCAGATTACACCAGTTGCATAGCGGTATCAATATGGTATAATGTTTGATCGGGAGTTGGTGCGGCGTTGGAGGTGCGTGGTGAAATCCCTACGCGAGTGGCGCACGGGGCGCCTGTGGAGCGTGCGGGAGCTGGCAGCAGCGGCCGGGGTGACGCACAAGACGGTGATCGACTTGGAGTACGGCCGCCGGCGAGCCCACTACGCCACGATGCGCCGGATCACCGAGGCGCTGGGCGTGGAACCGGGAGAGGTTGTCGAGTTCGCAGCGGCGCTGGAAGAGCGGGGAAAAGACGCGGCCTAGACGACGCCTAGGCCGCGCCGGGGAAACGTCCCGCTGCCGGTCAGACGGCAGGAGGGACGGCGGGAGTCTAGCAGGGAGTGCCGGTGATGGGGAGCACCAAACGACGGGGCCACGGCGAGGGCAGCATCAAGCAGCGGGCGGACGGGCTATGGGAGGCCCGGATCAGCCTCCCGGGTGGGAAGCGGAAGAGCTTTTACGGCAAGACCCGGAAGGAGGCTCAGGACAAGCTGCGGGCGGCACAACGCGACCTCGATGCGGGACGCGATCTCACGGCGAAGCCCCAGACCATAGCCCGGTTCTTCGACGACTGGTTAGAGACCACGGCAAAGCCAACGATCCGCCCTAAGACGCACCACAGTTACGCGCAGTTGATCCGGCTGCACATCAAACCCGCGATTGGGACGATTCCGCTGGCAAACCTGACGCCGCAGCATGTCCAGCGGATGATGGGTGACATGACGGCGCGAGGGCTCTCCCCGCGCACGGTCCAGTACACGCGCGCCATCCTCCGGCGAGCGCTTGGTCACGCATTGAAGTGGGGGCTGGTGACGCGCAACGTCGCAACACTCGTGGACCCACCACGATCGGTCAAGAAGCCGGTGCAACCACTCTCCGCCGCCGAAGCCCGGCGATTTCTGGACCACGTGAGAAACCAGAATGATCGGCTTTGGCCATTCTTCACCACCGCTATCATGACCGGCTTGCGGCAAGCCGAACTCCTCGGGTTGCGCTGGTCAGATGTGGATCTCGACGCCGCGACGCTCCGAGTGCGCCACACGCTTCAACGCATCGAAGGTAAATGGGAATTCGTGGAGCCAAAGTCGAAACGGAGTGCTCGGACGCTCTCCCTCCCCGACACTGTGGTGACGGCGCTGAGGGCGCAGCGCGTCCGACAGCTCGAAGAGCGCCTGCTGGCGGGTGAACGCTGGAAGGATTGGGGGCTCGTGTTCACGTCGAGCGTTGGCACGCCCCTGGAGCCGTCGAACCTCAACGGGCGGCTGCACGCGCTGCTCGACGTTTTTGAGCTGGATCACCAAGGGATGCATAGCCTTCGACACTGCTTCGCGTCACTGTCACTGGCACAGGGCGTCCATCCTCGTGTCGTGATGGAGATGCTCGGGCACTCCCAAATCAGCCTGACGATGGATACCTACTCCCACGTCATGCCGACCATGCTCAAGGAGGCGGCCAAGGCCTTAGATGCAGCGCTCGCCGTCGGCGAGTAACATCGCCCTGCGTGACCACGGAAAAGACACTGCGGCAGCCCGTTCCCATCTCGGCCGCGCTGTTGGCGAACGACCGCCTGTTCGGAGCCCCCATGCGTTCTACATCCGATCCTGTGCGCGTTGACCATCCCACCCTCCGAGACCTGGCGATCGCCGCGGGCTGGGTGGCCAAACTCGAAGAGGCGGTCGAGGTCCTCGAAGACCTCATCAGTGGCTTCGCGGAAGATGGGGAATCTGAAGGCGGGGAGCGCGAGGTCCAGGAGGTGGAGACCTCAGGGCACGAAGAGGATCCGCTGACGGTAGCCCTGAGCGTCGTGGAAGAGCGCTACGAGGAAGAGGACCGGGACCTCGAAGGACGGGTTATTGCCTGGCTGGCCGAGGATCCTGAGCACTGGTCGATTTTTCGGCTCGTCGTGCTCGACCCATGGCAGGAGCAACCCGGCGTCTGGCGGGCCGAGGCGCCGAGATGGGCGCGCACACTCGCCACCGACGCTACTCTCGCGCACTTTCAACATGACCCTTACGGTCGGCGGGCGCAGCTCGATCTCGACACGTGAGGAATCCTAGTAGGGCGTCACGCGTGAATTGCGGGGCTGGGATCGGGGTGATAGGCTGCG
>JAUJMG010000565.1 GCA_030446955.1 Thermomicrobiales bacterium | reverse complement strand
GAAGGCCTCGACCCCGCCGGGTTGGCAGCGGGCGCCGGCGGGCGCGTCTTCGTAGGTGCCGTCCGGGGCGTAGAGAGCGGCCACGGCGGCGGCTGGGGCCGGGGAGTTCCAGGCGTCGAGCCAGGCGTGGAGCACGACGGTGGCCGGGTTGTCGTCCAGCGCGTGCTCCACGGCGGCGGCGGCGCGGGCGTGGACGGCGAATGCCATCGCGAGACCGCCGGCGCTGAGCCGGGCGAGCGCCAACCGGCGCGAGAGGCTGGGAGCGGGTGGGGAAGCGGGAAGGTCGGGTTGACGAGCGAGCATGCGGTCCCCCTTTACCGAGGCGACACGGGCGAGCCGAGCCGGACCCCAACCCGGGGCCCTTGGGACTCAGTCGGCAACACTACGCGGTCGTTCGGTAGGTCCACATGTATCAGGAGGGGGTCACGAATCTGCGGCAGAAGTGTGTCGGATTCGTCACACGATCATGCATCGAGCTTTAACTCGCCGTGTTTATTCGGTTCTTCTACGGATAGCACCACCGACATCAATGCCAGGACGCCTCCATACCCTGCCGGCCGGTGTCCTGGTCGTTGCGGAACTGCTTTCAGGCAGGGGCCCCAACCGCAGCCTTCAAGCGGCAGCGCGCTGGTCCATCCGACCCGCAGGGGATGGCGCAATGAACCAGCCCCTCTCCTACGCCGCCGACGTCGGGTTCCAATACGGCAACTGAGCGGTGTGGCAAGACGACCTCAGGGCCTTCTCCGCTGGGCCGAACGCGCACGTGGGCGCCCTGGTCCTGGCCGGGACAGGGTGCTGCGGATCCAGCACATCGGACGGGGGCGCCGTCGTGACCGCGAAGGTTGTGGGGGTGAGGGAACTGCTGGTGAGCAGGGCGAGGGCACGCGATGCATGGGTGGGGAACATGGCACGAGGTGGGGTTTCAGCAGGGCACCCAAATCGCTCAACTGGAGCCGTTCGCTGCGGGACATCACTGTTGTCGACCTAATGGAGAACCCGACTGGAGCCGAGCCGGTCCGAGTCGGGTTCCCCATGCATAAGCAGCCGAACAGGACGATTTCGACGGCCGCCTGCAAAGTGAGCTAGGTCGTCTACTCGCCCGGGCAGTCGTAGTCGTCTTGACCGTCAGTCTTCAGATCGGCCAGTTCACAGGCGACGGTAGCTTGCAGGGGCAGAGCGAACGCCGTGGTCCCCGTCGACAGAACGAGGGCCAAGGCCGCGACCGCGGCCAAGACGTAGCGCTTCATTTCGAATGCTCCCTCCTCGACAGATGCGCGGTCACGGCCGTTTCCGTGGCCTCCTCGCGATGTTAGCAATCAGGAACGGGCAGCAGAAGAGGGTTTTCCCTCATGATGATGTCCGTTTGGCTTGGGACGGCGATGGCATCCTATGGGCGATGCGGCAGCCGGCTGCGGCATACTGCGGGAAGCGTAAGTGCCGCCCTGTAAGGAGGTTATCGGGCTCGTGCAGCGCGTCGTGTCCCTCATCGCCAGTAGTACGGAGATCGTCTGCGCCCTCGGGTGCGAGGATCGGCTGGTCGGGCGCTCCCATGAGTGCGACTACCCGCCGTCGGTCCGGCGGCTCCCCGTCTGCACGGCGCCGCTGATCGACCCGTCGGCGTCAAGCGCCGAGATCGACCGCCAGGTCAAGACGGTGCTGCGCGACGCGCTCTCGGTCTATCGCGTGGACGGGGACCTGCTGCGGGAGTTGCGACCCAATGTCGTCATCACCCAATCCCAGTGCGACGTCTGCGCCGTCAGCCTGAAGGATGTCGAGGCGGCGCTCTGCGCCTGGATCGATGCTCGCCCGCGTCTCGTCTCGCTGGAGCCGAACGCCCTCGCGGATGTCTGGCGGGACATTCACCACGTTGCGGAGGTGCTCGGCGAACCGGAGCGTGGGCGTACGCTGATGGACCGCCTCCAGGGGAGGATCGCTGCCGTCGCCGATCGGGTAGCCGCCCTACCAGATCGCCCAACGGTCGCCTGCGTCGAATGGATCGATCCCTTGATGGCGGCGGGCAACTGGGTGCCGGAGCTGGTAGCGCTGGCGGGCGGGGAGAACCTCTTTGGGGAAGCGGGCAAGCACTCGCCGTGGATGACTTGGGAGCAATTGGTGACGCGCGATCCTGACGTCATCATCATCCTCCCGTGCGGCTTCGACATCGAGCGATCGCGGCAGGAACTGCCGGTTTTGAGCGAGCAGCCCGAATGGCCCGCCCTGCGCGCCGTCCGGAACGGACACGTTTACCTGACCGACGGCAACCAGTACTTCAACCGGCCCGGGCCGCGCCTGGTTGAGTCGCTCGAGATCCTCGCCGAGCTGCTTCACCCTGACGTGTTCTGCTTCGGGCACGAGGGCACGGGGTGGGAGCGGGTGGCAGGGGTTGCGGCGTGGGCATGAGCCAGGGGAGCGCAGACAACCTCCCGGCGTCCCCTTTCTGTGCCGAGTGCGGTGCAGCGTTGGGCACCCAGTTCGGCTGGTGCTCCGGGTGTCGCGCGGCCTACTGCTTTCCCTGCGGCCGGGGACACTTCTGCACGCCCCAGTGCCCGGCCAACGGCTGCCACGCCGGCCTCTGCGTCCGCGAGGTGCAGGACGGCGTCCTTTCCGCCACCTGGGGGTTGCCTCCCGAGTGCTAGCTGAGCAGAAGCTGCCGCGGCTGGCGGTGGCGGGGACGCACTCGGGCGTCGGCAAGACGAGCGTCGTGCTTGGCCTCATCACCGCCCTGCGCCGTCTGGGTCTCGCCGTCGCTCCCTTCAAGGTGGGGCCTGACTTCGTCGATCCCGCCTTCCACGCTTACGCGGCCGGCCGTCCCAGCCGAGCCCTCGACGGCTGGCTCCTGCCGCCCGCCGAGTTGGGCCGCACGCTCACGCGGGCCTCCACTGGGGCGGATCTCGCGCTGATCGAGGGCATGATGGGTCTCTACGACGGCCGCACCGCGACGACGGACGAGGCCAGTACCGCCGCCGTTGCCAAGCTCCTGAACGCGCCCGTGATCCTGGTGACCGACGTGAGCGCGGCCGCCCGCAG
>JAUJMG010000564.1 GCA_030446955.1 Thermomicrobiales bacterium | reverse complement strand
CTGCCCGGTCTGCCACGTGCAGCTTGGCGAAGATGTTGCTGACGTGGTTGGCCACGGTCTTCGGGCTGAGCCCGAACTCCTGCGCAATGGCGGGGTTACTCTTGCTCTGCGCGAGCCGGTGCAGGATCTGCCGCTCGCGCTCGGTCAGGATCGGAAAGAGTGGTGGCGCCTCCCGGCGTGGGACGGCGAAGTAGGCCAGGACCCGGCTGGCCACCGCCGGACCGAAGATGGCCTCGCCGTTGCCGACCGCGCGGATGGCGCGGATCATCTCCTCCTCGTCGGTGTCTTTAAGGATGTATCCGCGGGCACCGGCTCGCAGCGCCGCGAAGATCGAGTCGTCATCTTCAAAAAGCGTCACGACCAGGACCTTCGTCGTCGGGCTGGCGGCGACGATCTCTCGGGTCGCCTCGATGCCACTGCCACCCGGCATCTGGAGATCCATCAGCACCACGTCCGGCTGGAGATCCAGGCTGCGCTCAACCGCTCCCTGGCCTGTCTCCGCCTCGTCCACGACTGTGAAGTCGGGGACCGCCCCGAGCACCGTTCGCAAGCCCTTACGGAAGAGCGGGTGGTCGTCGGCGATCAGGAGTCGAAGCGGATCGTCCGCCATTGGTCGTCAACCTTCGGTCGTTTGAGGGAGCGGGAGGCACACACGGAGCCGCGTGCCTGGCCCGTCTGCGCGCCGCTCGATCGCGAAGCTCCCGCCCAGCTCTTCGGCCCGCTCCCGCATCGAGAGCAGTCCCACACCGATGCCGCGATCCGGCGCGAGCCCGCCACCATCGTCCTCCACCGTCAAGGTCACCTGATGATCGGTGGCCTCCCAGGCCACCCGGCAAGCACGAGCGGCCGCATGCTTGGCGACGTTCGCGAGGGCCTCATCGACGATCCGGTAGATGGCGACCTCGACCGCCGCGGGCAGTGTCGGCAGATCGATCGGGGCGAGCACGGTTACCATCAGGTGAGGATCGCCAGTGCGTTCTCCTTCTGGCGTCTGATAGACCCCACCTGCCCCGTAACGGGCGGCCCGCTGGCGGAGCGCAGCGACCAGCCCAAGCTCGTCGAGCGCCGGCGGGCGCAGGCCGTGCACGAGGCGCCGGATGTCGCCGACGGCGGCCTTCAGCTCCGTGCGCAACTCGGCGGCCTGCTCCTCGGCAGCCGCAGGGTCGCGCGGGATCGTCGCACGGAGCGCCCCGGCCTGGATCGCCAGTGCGGCGAGCTGGGTGCCGAGGCCGTCGTGGAGGTCGCGGCGCAGGCGCCGTCGTTCCTCCTCCCGAGCGGAGACGATCCGCTCACGTGAGCGCCGCAGGTCGGCGGTCAGCCGCGTCGCGTGGACGGCGACGCCGATCTGGCGCGCCAGGTCCTCGAGCAGCCGCTGGTCAGCCGGACCGAACGCCTCCCCAGGACCCCGCGGGGCGACCACCAACTCGCCGACCGGCTCGGCCTGGTAGACGAGCGGCAGCCGAACAGTGCCGTCCAGGGGCATCCCCGCGGCGGCCGCCGGTTCGGCCGCCGCGCCGCCTTGCAGGAAGATTGCGGCATAGGGTAGCCGCAGGGCGTCAGTCAGCGTCCGCACGATCGCCAGCGGGATCTCCTCGGGGGCGAGGGTGGCTTCGAGGCGGAGACCGAGATGCGATAGCACGGCGTACGGATCGTCACGGTCGCCGTAGAGCAGGCGGTTGACGCCGCGCTGCACGCGGTCCCGTAGCGGCTGGAAAGCGACGGCCACGAGGCCGGTCGCGAGAAGCGACAAGACGAGTGCCTCCTCGACGTGGAAGAGGGCACCCACGCCCATGACGACGAGGACGTAGCCGCCGGCGACGATGACCGTTAGGGTCGCATAGACGAGCGTGCGATTGACGAGGAGGTTGATGTCAAACAGGCCGCATTGCAGGATCGCAATGCCCGCCGCGATGGGGAGCCCACAAAGGGCCATTCCCCACACCACCCAGTACCACTCGGCGCGTCCGGCCAGACCGGTGAACTGCAGCGCCAGGTGGAAGACGAAGCCAGCCGCCAGCACGGAGGCGGCGAAGGCGATCCACTTCAACTGCGCCCGCTCGATCCCTCGCGCCTGCCGTAGCCGGAGCACCATCGAGATCGACGCCGCGATGGCACTCCCGAGGGTGAGCGGGAAGCCGAGGAGGGCGCAGCCGATCGCCAAGGCATCGGGCAGGATGCCGTAGGGATTGGGGAATCCACCGAGCCCGTCGTCCAGCTTCCCGGGCTGGAAGGCGAAGACCGTCGTGACCAGCGCGATCCCCGACCCTCCTGTCCAGGCGACAACCCGCCAGCGCGGACTCGGCGGTCGCCCATCCGGGAACAGCAGCGGCGCATAGACAAGGATCAAGCCGAGGCCTGGGAAGAACGTCCAGGACTGGAACCAATTGGCAACCTGGGCACCAGGCAGCGTGCCTGGGTGCGCCTTGAGCCCGTAGCTGGCGTAGGCCGTGGCGAAGAAGCCGAGTGCCCAAAGGAGCCCGACCGCACAGAAGAGCCAGCCGATGACGTTGCGCGGATGATGGGCGACGACGAGGACGCCCACGACCGGGTAGGCAAGAAACAAGAGCGGCCAGGTCGAGAGCGCGTACGTCTCCGCGCCAGTCCGCTCGTATCCGGGCCGCGACCAACTGAGCGCCGCGCCGACGTACGTGGCCACAACGAGCGCGAAGCAGATGCCGATGAGCAACCACGGGAGTGGGGACGAGCGCAACCTGTTCACGGGCACCTCCCGTGAGGATCATAGTGCGGGGGCGCGCCAGTGACAGCACACCCCCACGCAGTTTGGCCCGCTATCACGCAGTAGAGCCCTGGATGATCGCGATCCGCGCGTGCCGCAAGAAGTCGTGCTACCCAACCGCGACACACTGACGCTCTTTCTGCACCGTGGTGGTGATGCCGAGCGCGCCGGATAGGGGCCAAGGCGTCCGCTTGTGCCCCACAGCACGGCGCCCCCGAGGGGAGCCCGGGGCATTGCCCGCGCGGTGTTAGGCCGCCGGCGTGCCGATCGCCACCGGCGTCCCCTGCTCGTCGGTCAGCGTGACCACGGGCTG
>JAUJMG010000563.1 GCA_030446955.1 Thermomicrobiales bacterium | reverse complement strand
GTTCCGTGGCGGCGGGCGCAGTCCAACGCGATGGCGGACTGGCTGATGAAGCTCGATCTGGCGGCCGGCGGGCCCAACGAACTCCGACGGGTGATGGAGAAGCGAACCGGTCACCCGGTGACGGATCAGGACGTTGCCGAGGTCTGGGCGAGCCTCCGAGAGTTCGACGACTGGAAACTCGCCCTGTCTAGAGAGCATCACGTCATAGACAGCCTGCGGATGGTGGACGAGTTCGCGCCCGGAGTCGCTGGAATCTACGAGTGGGCGGTGATGCGCTGGGAGCACAAGCGCATCCTCACTAGTGACTCGCCGGTGCTGCTGCAGCGACATCGCGACGCCCAGCAATGGCAAGGGGTGGGCCTGCTCACCGCCGGGAGCATCTGGTTCCCGATCGATCGTCGTACGGCCCTCGTCCTTGTGCCGCGTTCGGACGAGCGCGGGTTCGAAGGCCGTGAGCTCTCGCCTTCAGCCGCCGCCGCTCGCCGCTTGAACCGCGGCCTCGTGCTGGGCGCCTACCAGCGCTTCTACCACCACCCCGATGACACTCTCGATGGCTTACTTGGTGCGGGGTTCGAGCTTCCCAAGCCGGCGGAGCCCGGAATCGACAGCGACCACAACAACGAACTTCGTGATGCGTTGCGGTCCATGGCGGAGTGGCATTTTGAGCACCCGGACCAGCCTCACCCCATGTCTGGCAAGACGCCGCACCCCGACTCGGGTATCGAGCCGTGGTCTGAGTCCGGAGGTCAGCCGGTTGGCGATACTGCCGAGGGCGCGGAGGCAGACGAATCCGAGGTGGCCGGTTGACCACCCGCCGTATGACGCAGCGAGACGCGCCGATCAGCGCATCTAGACGTTCCACGGGCCGTGGTTGTCAAGCAGCTTCTGCCATCCGATGGCCCCCAGGCGATGTCCTTGTCGGTGTCGCCGGCGAGCAGCTTGGCTCCCCGGGCCCGGGCCCGGGCCGGCTCGACCGTCGTCGCCCCGGCGGGCTCGGGCGACGGCTCCTCCGGCACCGGCTGGGCCCGCTCGTCGGCAACCGGCAGCGGGGCCAGGAACAAGTCCCGCTTCGGCCCGCTTCCGCCCGGCGCGGGATCCGTCACGGGTGCTGGGAGCGAAGCAGGGGGTTGGGCATGCTCACCGGCGACCATCCTCGCGCCGTGCCGACAGTGTGGCGAGGGAGATTCGGCGCACGGAGGCACATGCTCCGCTCCGGGCAGGGCTGTCTCGGACCAGCGGAGCGGGACGACTGACTGGGGCCAAGTACACGGCGCTCAAATCGAGGGACGCGTCAGCGATCCGCCGCCAATTCCAAGGACTGAAGCTGACGGGCAGTAGGGACATCCGTTGTCCGGAGCGTCGTTCGGTGCGGCGAGGGCAAGACCTCACCCACGAACAGCAGTTCACCGGCGCTACTGCCTCCGCGCAACGACCACCGCCAAGAGAAGGACTGCCGTTGCTGCCAGAACGCCCGCGCCGCCGACCACAACCATCGACGCTTGCGCTGCCCGACAAGCGGCATTGCCGGTGAAGACGTCGAGGCACGGTTCCGGGTCGGCGCGGAGCCATGTAGCGGCAGCCAATCGCTCCGCAGGCTGCTAACCCAGCAACTGTCAGCCACAGAGTCCAGCGGACGAGCGGCGACATCACGTTCAGAATGGCACAGGCGGTGCGGCTACTGCGGTGTCCCCCCGACAGCGTGGAACCAACCGTGCGGAATATGCACGGTCTGCTGCTGGTGGAGTCGCATATTCGTACGGCGCATGTTCGGGGGAGCGCGCCGTCAGAGTTTGTCTTGTGTGGCGGCGCGTCGCGCACCGACCCGGCAGCGAGGATGAGCAGAGCATTCGGTACGGCGCTGCTCATGGGTCCGGTGCGTTGCGGACTGTGGCATCTCACGGCCACCGCCGAGCGAGCCGTTCAACGAACTCGATCTCGGCGTCGAGATGGGGTCGTGCTTCGGCCCACAGGGCTCCTGCCTTGTCGTCGGTGCCTGCCCGCCGCTCAAGCTCACTCTTCGTGGCCCGTTGACGGCAGACAACGGCGTCCATCCAGGGAGCTTCGTGGGAGAGTCCATAGGCGGTGATGAGTTGGGAAGCGCGTTCCAAAAGGTTGTCGACCTGACTTGCTCCAACCTGCTCTCGGCGGTAGGCCGGGTACAACGGGACGTAGTGCCATAGGGCGTAGGCAACGTCCCAGCACCGGGTTCCTACAGCGGCGCTGTCCCAGTCGATGAGCGCAACCGGCTTCCTGTCTTGAAACACCGTATTCCATGGGGCGACGTCGTTGTGGCAGATGATCGTCTCGTCGCCGGGCATAGAAGGCAATTGCTCGATACCGATCGCCCGTGGCCAAACGTCGCCCGAGTAATCGAGAACGGCGACTGCATCGTGGAACCGACGGACAATGCCAGCGAGGGTTACGAGGACCTGATCCCGCCACACCCAGTCTGGCGGGCGTCCGGTAGCCACTTCGCCCGGCAGGAACTCCACGATGTGGCGGCCTTGGCCGTCGAATCCAAGAGAGGACGGTGCTCCCTCAAATCCAACGTCCTGGAGGTGGGCGAGCAGTTCGTGCACCTGAGAGCTGTGGGCATGCGCGTTACGGAAGGTGCGATCGCCCTGCCGGTGGACTTCGGTACGGAAACCGCCCTCAAGCGGTGCCTCCCCGTCCTCGTTACCTGCCATCAGCAACAACGGTATGGCGCCGAGGACGGTCACCGGCGGACGATTCACCAATGACGGCCTGACATGGCCACACCGCCTTCGCTCCCAGCGGGGGCAGCCGGACGACCGTCAGTGGCGGGAGGGCGCACCAATCAACCGGACGAGGCCGGCGCGGCGAGGGACAAGGCCCAGGCGTTGGGCCGCCTTCGGTGGCGCGCGCCGGACGATCCGGCAATATCCGACCCGCGCCTCCCCCTGGCTGTCCATCATGATGTGGACGTGGGCTGGGCTGAGGGAAGCGAGGGTCGACGACGCGCACGTGGTCGCTGCGCTGAGCACCGTTGTGCAGGCGCTGCACCACGAACACGAGCCCGATCGGTTCAAG
>JAUJMG010000562.1 GCA_030446955.1 Thermomicrobiales bacterium | reverse complement strand
TGACCGAGCTGTCGCTCGACATCGCCACGCCGGACGATGCGCGGGAGATGCTCGGCCTCAAGGGAGCGGATGCCGTCGCGTTCTAGCCGTTCCCGGAGGTCACGCTCCATGCCGGCCGCTACCTGACCGGGGGTGAGGGCCCCTGTCCCGAGCACCGTCGAAGGTCTCTCCGGGAAAGCGCCCCTCGGGATGGAAAAGCCCATGTGGAGTGGGCAGCGTTTTCCGATCGCGCGCCGCTGGCTGAACGGCGGAACCCAAGGGCGGCGCAGCTTCCTGGCACCCCTCTTGCAGCAATTTGGGCCAATCACTCTCGAACCCAAATGTCCCCTGAAGGAGGGCCTGATGTTGTTCTACTGCCAGTTCACCTGGTTTCCCGGCACCAGCCGTGAGCAGGTCGCCAAGCGCCTTGTCGAGCAGCATGACGCCGGGGCGAACAACCCCGAACGGATCAAGGGCTGGTACAACCTGGCCGGTGGCGGCGCCGGGTTCCTGATCGTCGACTATGACGACATCAGGCAGCTGACCGCCTTCCTGCAGCCGTACATGGACCTGATGAGCTTCGATGTACGCGCGATCAACCAGCTCGACTACGAGCATCGCGTCAACGAGCTACGGACATCGACGAGTTAGCCGGAACGTAGAGCCGGCGACAAGGCGCGACGGGGAAAGGGGCCGGATGAAGGAGGTGAACGATCACGGACTCGGGGCGCTCGCGGCGGCGGCAAACCAGGAGATGTCCGTCCCTTCGAGCAGGATAATGCAAAGGAGACACGACGATGGCCATGGTCAAGGATCCCGTCTGCGGGATGGAGTTCGACAGCAGTCAGGCCGAGGCGCAGACAGTATATAAAGGGAAGGCCTACTTCTTCTGTTCGGAGGAGTGCCGCCGCACATTCGAGGAGAATCCAAAGGAGTTCGTTGGCGATTCCTCAAGCCCGGCGGGCGCAAGCGCCGACATAATGCCGCCCGTCAGGCAAAGTTGATTGAGCCTCCGTGAGCCCCAGGGAGGCAGTGAAGCGCATCGCAGCAGGAGAATGCGCCACCCAAGCGAGCTGTCCGTAGTTGTGGCAGTGCCAAGCGCTCGAAGGCCGACCATTCGGTGACCTTCGAGCACTTCCTGGTTCCCCATGTCAGTGGCACGGCTATACAGTTCCACCTCGGCATGTCACGGATGGAGAGTGAGGGGAGGCGGATTCTTCCCCACCGTGCCGACTCCCGCACGGCGGCCGGCCCCGCGCTACCGGTCCCGGTTCTGGAGCAGCTCGTGCCAGAACGACGGTGCCGGCCGGTGGTCGTCGATCGTGACGCGCTCGCCACGCTCGCAAAAGGCATGGAGCGCTTCGGTAAGCGGAAGCGGCACCCCACGCTCCCGGGCTTCCCGCAGGAAATAAGGCAACTCCCGGAACTTCACCCCGACGCCGGTGCCTCCGCCCGCGACGACCTCCGCCGCCGTTCGGTTGAAGTCCGCCCGCCAGCGCCCGTTCGCCCCAATCGCGTGTTCGATCACGGCGACATCGACTCCCGCCCGAACGCCGAACGCGAGGGCTTCGAGGTAGGCGGCGTTGCCAAGCCCCATCATCAGCTGATTCACGCCTTTCACCACCTGCCCCGCCCCGCTCGGCCCGCAGTAGGTGAACCTGTCCGCTCCTCCAATCGCTGTCAGCATCGGCCGCACCTGCTCGAGGGCGACCTCGTCGCCCCCGGCGAACATGTACAGGTCAGCCCGCTCCGCGCCTCCAGGCCCACCGCTCACCGGTACGTCAAGAAGCGCCGCGCCGCGCTCGGCGAACGCCGCCGCCAACCGTCGCGTCTCCGGCGGCGCCGTCGTGCCAAGGTCAACCACGATCTGGCCTCGTCGGGCTTGGGGCAGCAACGTCCCGGTCGCGACGCTGACGAACGATTCCGAGCTCGGCAAGCTCGCCATCACCACCGGGCAGTGCGTGATCCCGGCCACGCCGTCCGCCGCCACCGCTCCCCGCTCGCGACACAGGGCAACCCGTTCCGGCAGGAGATCGAAGACATGAACCCGGTAGCCAGCGCGGAGCAGATTGGCCACCATCGGGCCGCCCATCTCACCCAGGCCGAGGAATCCGATCGCTTCCGCCCGCTCATCCATCCCGACCACTCCTTGTTCCTCGGTCGCCGCCGGCCGTGCGAGCACCGGCCGTCTCGAAGCGGCAACCCCGGCCGTCACCACCCAACAGCTGGTGGATCCGGACAACACCATACTGCCGTCCCTCTCCACGCGCATCTTTGCCCTGGCGCACAGGTCCGGACCAGGAGCCATGCCAGCGATGCGTCAATGCCCGTAGACACGTGACGCCGGTCTCGCCGCTTCGTCGGGGGATCCAGCCTTCCGGTCCCCGCGGCGGAACGGGGCCGAGCCGGACACCCCATCGCCGCGTGATTGCGTCAGTCCGCCCGGGCGGGCTGGCGCCCCCGCCCGTCTCTAGCGGGCGGCGATGGCGAGCAGCACTGCCGCCACGAGCGAGGTCACGGTCCGGACGTGGTTCCACGCAGTCCATTCCGCGAGGTAGCGATACCAGTGACCTTCCGCCCCAGCGCCCAAGGGGTCAACCTGTGCCAGTGCGTCGTTGCGGGGCACGTTGAACGCCATGGTGACCACCACTGTGCCGACGATGTAGACCACGGCGCCGGCAAGCGGGAGCATCGCATCGAGTCCTTCCCGCGTGGATACCGCCGCGATGGCCACCACGAGGCAGCACAGCGCCGTGCCGAACAGCGCCGTCATGAACGGCGGCGTTGGCGCCGCGACGTTGATCGCCTGCATCGCGGCGATCCCCTGAGCGGATGGGAGGCGTCCAAGCGTCCGCATCACGAAGGTCGAGAACGCGAAGAACACGCCCCCGACCAGTCCGCAGCCGAGGGCTGCGAGGACGGTCAGGGTGGCAAGGGCGTTGTCGCTCACCGGACGCCCTGCAGGGAGCCCGCGTTCCAGGCGCCGGTGGCCGCCGAGGCCCGCGCGTAATCCCGGAATTCCCGCGGCTCCCGGCCGAGCGCTCGCTGGATGCCGTCCGTCAGGTGGGCGTTGC
>JAUJMG010000117.1 GCA_030446955.1 Thermomicrobiales bacterium | reverse complement strand
CGATCTCAGCCTTGACAGGGCTGCATGTTAGGCCGCTACACCACGCCTCCAGCAACGGTTCGGAGGGTATCACGGCCTAGGAAACTCTGTCAACCTCGGCGTTGCCAATTTGGTGGTGTTGCTGGGACGCCCCGGCTGCGCTTATCCCGCAGCCTCGGGGACCTCCGTCAGCAGCGTCCGCAGCACCTCGTCGGTCGTCGTGCCACCTGCTTCTGCTTCAAAATTCAGGATGACCCGGTGGCGAAGGGCCGGTAGCGCCACAGCCCGGATATCTTCGAACGCGACGTTCAACCGACCCTCAATCAATGCCCGAATCTTCGCCGCCAGCACGATTGCCTGCGCGCCTCTCGGGCTGGCCCCATACCGAACGAAGCGCTTGACGGTCGGTGTCGTTCCGTCCTGATCAGGATGGGTCGCCAGGGTCAACCGCACGACGAAATCGTTCACATGGGACGCAATCGGGACCTGCCGGGCAAGCGCACCCATCGCCCGAATCGCGTCTCCGTCCGCGACCTTCTCAGCAGCAAAGATCTGGTCCGCCGTGGTCCGACGCAGAATCTCCGTCAAGTCTGCCGCAGTTGGGTACCGGACCAGCAACTTGAAAAAGAACCGGTCGAGTTGCGCCTCCGGTAGCGGATAGGTTCCCTCCATCTCCAAGGGATTCTGGGTCGCGAGAACAAAGAACGGCTCCGTCAGCGGGTGCACCACGTTGGCGATGGTGCAGGTTTTCTCCTGCATGGCTTCGAGCAGGGCGGACTGCGTCTTCGGGGTAGCACGGTTGATCTCGTCCGCCAGGACAAGGTTCGCGAAGATCGGTCCCTGCTGGAACGAAAAGCGCCGCCGTCCCTCTTGGTCCTCGATCAAAATGTTGGTGCCGGTGATATCGGCCGGCATTAAGTCAGGAGTGAACTGGATGCGGCTGAAGTCGAGGTCAAACGCTTCCGCTAGGGTGCGAACCAGCATGGTCTTCCCAAGGCCCGGCACGCCTTCCAGGAGGACGTGTCCCCCGGCCACCACCGCGATCAGCACGTCCCGGACGACGTCGACCTGACCGACCATGACCTTGGCAATCTCGTCCTCGATCCGCTGCGCCAGCGCCCTGAACTCTGTCACGGTCATCGGGGAAGCCGCGCTTCCCGGAGATTGCTCCGCCGCTGTGACGACCATCCCTTCCCCTCCGTACTCCCGTGGCCATCGCTGACGCCCGTGCTCGACTCAATCAATCTCGGCCTGCAGCCGGGAAACCGTCGGCGGAATCTTCAAAGCTTACGTCCCTAGGCCGCCGGGCGGTTCCCAGGTGGGCATGAGCCGCTAGAGATCAGCAGCAAAGATGATGATGAGGACAGTGAGGGCCATGCAGACAATCCCGCCGATGGCGATGCCGCCGATCAGCAAGATGCTCAACCTAGGTGAGATCTGCAAGCGAGGCTTGCCCGTTGGCCGATCCTCCGTCTGCACCACGATCCCTCCCTAGACGGATCGCTCCGCCGCTCCGGTGACCTCACGAATCAGAGAGGCCAGCCTCCCGCCCGCCGCCTCCCAACTGTAGCGTCTCGCCTGACGTTGACGCTCCTCACGTCGAGGAGCGGACCGCTCCATCGAGGTCAACGCCCGCTCAATTGCCACTGCAAGGTCGTCGGCTCGGCCGGCACTCGAGACGATGGTCACCTCACCTCCGACCTCAACAAGGGCCGGCGCGTCACTGGTCACCGTCGGCACGCCGGCCGCCAATGCCTCCAGCACCGGCAGCCCGAACCCCTCGTACCAAGAAGGGTAGACGACGGCGGTGGCACCAGCGTACAACCCCGGCAACAGGGCGTCCGGGATGTAATCGACGAACCGAACCCGGCCCCCGCGCACGAGATCTTCAGACGCCTCCACGATCGGGCCAACATCCCACCCCCGCCGGCCGGCGACGACGAGCGGCACGTCGAGTCGGCCGGAGAGCAGGCGCATCGCCGCAAAGAGGGTGAGATGATTCTTGCGCGGCTCCACCGTGCCGACCGTGAGCAAGTATTCCTCCGGCAGGTTCAGGGACTCGCGGTCTCCCACCGGCAAGGGCGTGGCGGCAAAGAACCTCTCCTCGACCCCGTTTGGTACCACCACGATCTGCTCCTGCCTAATGCCAAGCCGCTCAATGAGGTCAGACTTGGTGGTTTCCGAAACAACGATGACCCGGTGCGCGGTCGCTACCTGCCGGGGAACGATGCGTTCTAGGTAAGACCGCAGCCGGGACGGGGTATGTTCGGGAAAGATCAAGAAAGCCAGGTCGTGGACCGTCACGAGCCGGGGCACCCGCCAGGCCGGTGGCGCCGTGAAGTCCGGAGAATAGATAACGTCGGCCCGGCCTGTGAAGGCCTGGAGCGGGAAAGGCACGCCGGCGCGAAACCACAATTGGTCGGCTCGTCGTCGGCTCATGGGCGCCCGGTGGATCGTGACAGGATGGTCCTGAGGAAACCGAGCCAGGGCATCTGCCCGGAACGGCGCCGGGCCGGGGCGCACTGGGGCGTAGAACAGACCGAAGGCCGTATTCGGCAGCGCCAGGGCCGCCGCCGGAATTACGTTCCGCGCGTACCGCCCGATCCCTGCCCCTTGGTTAAACGCCGCGCTAGCGTCAATGACCACCCGCCGGCGCGCGCTCCGCGGCACGCTGTCTCAGCCCAGGGGTCAGATGACTTCGCGTCGAGCGCGACGCGCATACAGCACTATGCCGACCGCCACGATGCTCCAGTAGCCGATCACCCGATCCAACAAAGCGATGGAGCCCGCCATCGGGGTGTCGAGGCCGATCAACGTGAGGACGACGATGACCGCTCCTTCCACGATGCCAAGACCGGCAGGGGTGATGGGCAGCGTCGTGAGGAGCGAACTCATGAGGGCGACGAAGATCGCGGTCGGCACGGAGATGTCCGCGCCAAGGGCCGCGGCAACCAAGAACAGGCGCAGCCCTTCTCCCAGCCAGATCACGACACTGATGGCCAGAAAAGTTTGGGGCCGCCGCAGGCAAGCAAACACCCCGTCATGAAGACGGGCGTACTGTTCCCGAACCCGGACCGGCAGCCGTCGCTCAAGTGCGGTACGGGACAACCACATCACTACCACGCCGACAGCGCCGAGCGCGAGCAGTGCCGATCCAACCATGACCGCCTGCGCGGCCTTTCCCGGGAGATGGCCGCCGAAGACGACCAAACCCATCCCGGACATGGCGATGAACAGCACCGTCAGGTCGATGAGCCGCTCAGCCAGGATGGTCCCGAGGGTCGTGCTGAACGACGCACCGGTGTCTCGCTTGAGGAGATAGCTGCGATACGCGTCACCCAGCTTCGCCGGAACGACACAATTCGCAAACCAAGACAATAGGAAGATTTCGATGATACCTGCGGTGCTGGGCAAGGGATGGCCGTGTGCCGCATCAATCCCCGCTCTCCTCAGCATGTGTCGCCAGCGGTGAGCTCGAAGGAAAAAACTGCCGTAAAAGGCAGCGAACCCCAGCGCATAGACGCCGGGATTGGCTTGACGAACATTCGCCCACACTGCCGCCGGGTCAATGTCCAACCGGCGGATAAAGAACCAGAGAATCGCCGCGGCAATGCCGAAGGAAATGAGTGTCTGCGGCCGACGCACGCGCTCGGCCAGGGATCCCGGGCCCGCGATACCGTCCTCTGCCGTGCCGATGGCATCAGGCGCATCAGGTGCTTGTTTGAGCCATTCGTCGGGTAGTGGTGCGGTACGACCTTCGTCGTAGACCGTCGCTGACCGGGCAGTGCGGTCGACATTGTCGACATCTCTAATGGCGGGTCGCGTCACCGCGCGGCATCCGGGACTGGAGGAGCCATCGGTTCTCGTTCTCCAGACGCGGCTCCGGCAAGCGCCCAGACGGCGCTAAGCTGGACCGGCAAACTGAGCACGTGAAGATAGTCGAAGATGTTATGCATCGAGATGGCCACCGTGACACCGATGGCGCCGATCACCAATGGGCGTCCCGGTCCGTCTGCAACCGACCGAAGCACACCTCCAAGACGCAGCGCGACGGCACCAAGGACCAGGAGATAGGTCGTCAATCCAATAAACCCCGTCTGTGCCGCCGCGTGGATATACGCGTTGTGCGCATGACCGCGGGAAACCCGGAATCGCCACACCGGTGTGACCTCTCGATAGACGGCCGAGAAGTTGCCGGCCCCGACCCCAAGCAGCGGGTAGCGTTGGGCCATCTCCAAACCTGCCCGCCAATGTGCGAGGCGCTCCTGGACCGCAAAGTTCGCGACCGTCACTTGGACACCCTCACCAGATCGCAACTCGCTCTCGCCAAGACGAGAGGCCAGCCGCCCGCCAACCGGTGTAGCGACAACCATGATCGCGACCAGGGCTCCTGCGCCCACGGCAGACCAGCGTACCGCGCCGCCTACCATCCAGACCACTACGGCGAGCCCGCAGAACGTGCCGATCCAGCCGCCACGGGACTGTGTCAGGACCAGAGCACCGAGCCCGATCATGGCGACAACAGCGCTCGCGCAGAGAAGGCGCTCGCCATACACCTGCCGTAGACGGTACCGCGACGGTCCCCCGATCCAACTCGCTCCTAAGGCGGCAAGCAGTGGAACCGTCACTTCCAGGTACCCGGCAAAAGGGTTCGGTTGCCCGAACGTGGAAAACGCTCGAACCAATCCGCCGACGCTGAACGACGCCGGCCCCAATCCAGCCGCGACTTGGTAAAACCCGAGCAACGAGGCGCCGGCCACGCCGACAACCGTCGCGACCACAATGGGAATGGACGAGCGGACATCACGAATGGTGTTGGTGGCGATGACGTAGACGACCAGGGCGCTCCACCAGCGGTACAGCTCGCTGCCCCAGGCAGCGGTGTCGCGAGCGTTGACGACAGAGAGGGCCAGAACAGCCACGTGGAGGGCGAGCAGGCCCTCGACGAGGCCAAGGCGGAACCCTCTCCGAAGCGTTGTTGCCCCCAACACCCATGCCGCAATCACGCCGATCAACACAGCCTTCGTCACGGTGAGGTGGAGCAATCCGAGTTGATGCTCGCCAGCCGATTGGATCGGCACGGAGAGCACCAGGAGGCCTAACCCGACCGGCGGCTTGAGGAGTGCAACGACGAAGGTGACGGCAGTCAGGATGAAGAAGAGGTTCTGCGGCCACGGTGCAGCAAGCAGTGTGACGATGGTTCCGACGGCGAGGAGAGCCGGTAACCAATCTTCCCTGAGTCCAATAGGGTTCCATTTCAGTGACGCTGCCAGGGAGGCGGTGCCACCCGGAAGGGCTGCCGGAGCTCGTCGACCATGGATGAAACTGGATCCTCTAATCCGGGCGGCCTTGCGGAACGGTGGTAACCGGCTCCAGAGATTGCTCACTCGCACCGGGACAACCTCCGCCAGACTGACTCGCCGCCATGATACTGATGGTCCCGACCACGAGAGGCACGGCCCAGGTTCAACTCGGCGCTTTCGATGCCCATGGCGTGCCCGGCGATCACGGCCGATCCGCAACCTCCGCCTCGATCAGCGCCACAAAGAACCAGGTCATGACGGCCAGGTCCGGAAGGAAAAACGCGTTATCGACAAGACCGTGGGCGAGACCGGCACTCAGAGCTGCAACAGAACCCACGGCTAGCTCCCCCCGGTAGGACCGGCGAAGACCCGAACTGCGGATCAATCGGGTAACGGCAGCGGCCAGCCAGCTCGCCGTCACCACGCCGAGTATACCGAGGCGGAGCCAGACATCGAGAAGCAGATTGTGGGGGTGAGACGTATACCGCTCGGGCCAGCCTGCTGGCTCCACATATCGGCGCCAGTATTGGTAAAGAAACTGGTCCAGCCCCACACCAAATACCGGGTGGTCCTGCAACATCCGGAGACTCGACCGCCAAATGAGCATCCGGGTCGACTCCCCTCCCTCTGCCCCCGTGGCCAGGAGCCGGGACCGAGCTAGCGCAAGCAGGAAGACCACCAACAACCCCAGCCCCCCGCCGAGCGCTATCCATGCCCTCCGCGATCCGACAACCATCGCGATCACCGCCAGCCCGACCGCGACCGCCAGGAGCGCTCCCCGGGAAAACGTCGCCATCGTGCCCGCCAAGGTCACGACACCTGCGGCACCTGTGACCCAGCCTCGTCGGTCTCCCCACGTCACCGCGGAGGCGGCCCAACCAAGGGCAAAGAGGCTGACCCGCTCCAGGTAGAGCGCCAGGTTGTTCGGGTGCGGGTAGGTGACGCGGGCACGCGGCGCCCCATCAGCCACCAGCACGTTGGCTCCCAGAGTCACCTCACCGAGGGCCACGAGTGCCACCGCGGCGCCGGTTCCCACGAAGGTGACGGCAGCCCACCACCTTGCACAGGGACTTACAAAACACCATCGGCAGAGCGCGAACACCGCCAGAGGCTCGAAAATCACCGTCCGGAACTCCCGTAGGCTCTCCGTTCGATGACTCGGGTCCGCCACCGTCACCAAGGAGGCTGTGGCAACGATAAGCAGGGCGGCCGCCGGCCAGGTGATGGTGCCGGGGGACAACAGTCGGATCAAGGCCGAGGGCTGCCGTCGCTGGAAGAGCGCAAGCAAGCCGCGTGTACCAAGAGCCAGCGACCCGACCACCGCGCCGATCTCGAGAGCCGAGAACTGCCCTCCCCACAGGCGAAGCGGATGGAAGACCCACGGCAAGCCGACCAAGATCGCGGCCAGAGCGGCCGGTGGAGATGCCAGCGCGGCCGCGCTGGCACCCAGGAGCCAGAAGATCGACGGGATCGGAGAGCGCACGTCGGCAACGGTGGCGATGAAACCCAAAATCATCAGGATGGTGAATGCAGCCGCGTGTCGCCACTGAAGACCAACCTGGGAGCGGCTACCGCTGACGTCGGAAAGAGGCTTAGAGGGGGTCAATGACGCCAACCGGCGGAGTCAGGCCCGGCGACCCGGGTTCCAGCTCGTCATCTGCGGCGTGGCCTGCCACAGGTCAGCGGCGCGCTGACGCTGCAAGTAACCACAACGTGCGGCAAAGAGATAGAGGATTTCGCGGAGAGCTAGGAAGAGCAGCAGCGCGCCTCCCGCCGAGAGAAGGACGACCGGCCACATGAACGGCACATCACGCGTCACCACCACGCCACCGATAGTCAGTTCACCCGGCTCAGAGAGCGTCATCGTCACTTCGTGTGTCTTGTCGTCCAACCCGTCGACAAGCGGCAACCAGACGTTGCTCGCCTGGTAGGACTGCATAACGTCGTCACCCCAGCCCGCCACGGGAGCCCCATCAACCCTGAGGTCCACCGAACCGGCGTTTGGGCCCCGTCGCAGGTAGGCCAGCAACCCGGTACCGCGAAAGCGTAGGGTCACCATGGCTCCCTGCTCTGTGGTCGCCTTGAACGTCCAGGGCGGCAAGTCCTGCTCGGCCCACGTGCCTCTGAAGGTGAGAGATTGGGCATTCATGGGTGTATAGCCGGTGGTGGCGATGGTGGCATCAGCGGATGCATAGCCCCCGAGAGCTGTGAACAACGCCGTCGGGGAACCCGCAGGCGTCAGCAAGGCATAACCATTCGCCGCCTCCGGAGCTGAAGGCAGGAGAGCCCAAGCAAAGACAGGTCCGAGCCACGGCCACTCTGCCCGAGCGCGCTCCAGACCTCGGACGGTGAACTCCGCCTGGTCGGAGGCATCTACGCCGTCCGTCCCCGCAGGCCATCCATAGCGCGTGGCCCAGATTGCCGCCTCCTCGTCACCGGCCTGGATCATCACTTCACGGATCAGGATCACCCGCGACAGTCCGGTTCCCCCCGGGTGGATCCGGCGATCCAATGGAGATCTCGCTCCGCCATCCACCCGAGCGGCGACCATGTCAAAGAACGGATCCGCCCGGAGACGGTACAGCTGCCGGAGGAAGGCAATGTCATCGAATCCCTGAGGAGGGTGAGGGTCTAGTTCAGGCAGCAACACCCGCATATCCGGCGCGACCCGACGCACCTCGTTCGAGGCAGGACCAAGCAAGCCGAGGAATTGTTCCGGCGTCGCGCCCTCACCGCCCCACTGCTCTGGGCGGTTCGGAAGATCCCACAATTGGACAAACGGTACGCGCCCTGCGTACCGGTCCGCGAACTGAGCGACAAACGCCGCATACACCTCGACATCGGCTGGGGGTGCGTCCGGAGTAGCGACGGCCGGGTTGGCGCGCGCCCAACTCGGCACCCGATGGATGACTGCTACCGGCTGAATGCCCCGCTCCACAAGCGCGTCAACAATGCCATCGTACTTCTCCCATTGGAGGCGACCCGGCTCAGGTTCGATATCTGCCCACGAGAACGACTGGCGAACATAGCGGAAGCCGTTCGCGTGCAGCGCCTGCACCACCCCCTCTACGTCCCCGGCAGGGAAGGCCGTAAGGTCGACGTTCGTTCCAAGACCTCGTCCAGCGGTATGCAGAACGTACGGGGCTGCGGCACCTGTCTCGACTCCCCGATGGAGGTACGCGTCGGCAAGGGCAGCCCCGGCGGCTAGGCCGAGGCCAAGCAGCCCAACGAGAACCGCCAGCCCGAAACGGACGACATCCGGGCGCGTCACCTGCTGCCGCCGGCCGGCGGCAGCCAAAGCCGTGAGCCAGCGAGGCATCGGCAGCGACGGCTGCAGGTGGGAACGACGATGCCCTGCACGGCCGCGCCCGGGAGCGCCGGTCCCATATCCATCACGTGGCGGGACGTGCTGCACCCGAGATCCTGCCCTTTCCGAAATACCCGACCGGCAATGCCGCTCGCCCGTCGCTCTGTTCGCTCAGGAGATCAAGTATAGGACGCTCTCTTGATGAGCTTTGCCAACCCACCCTAGCCCAGGCGCGGCGACGGGTCGTGAACGATCCAGAAGTCCGACCGGCACGGTGCTGCGGGTCGTTTGACTGACAGGAGAACCTAAAGCGTCACCGCCGTGGCGCGGACTCAGGAGTAACGACGGGAGCGGCACGAGGTTCACAAGCGGGGGTGCGTCGTGCCCCAGGCCGGTCGTCACGGCAGCCGATTCGGCGTGCGGCTGGTTGTCCGGAAGTCGGGCCGTTGGGTATGCTGGCTCGCCAACGCAGGTGAAAGACTTCACCTTCTGCAGGCGCCCCTGCCGCTGCAGGGGCGGAGGAGACCAACCCTTGATAAGCGACACGGTGGCGGTGCCCGACACCGCGACGAACGGGCGGCCCATCGTTGCCGAGGATCTGTTCCGCCTCTTCATTGTCAGCGACATTCAGATCTCCCCTGATGGTCAGTCCCTGGCCTACGTGGTGACCAGGCTTGACCGCGACGCCGACGACTACAGGGCCGCGATCTGGATCGCCACATTGGACGGCAAGACGCCCCGCCAATTGACGTCCGGAACCGCGCGAGACGGGTCACCCCGCTGGTCCCCAGACGGCCACCAAATCGCCTTCGTCTCCAACCGGCAAGGAGAGGCGCCGGAGCCGGCCGCGGCCGACCGAGAGAAGCAGAAAGGGGCACAGGAGCGACAGAGTCGACCTGGATCTCCATCGGAGGCGCAGGAGAAAGGACCCAAGCCGCAGATCTGGGTGATTGCGGTCGGCGGCGGCGAAGCTCGCCAACTGACCCGCCAGCCGTTCGGTGCCACGTCTCCGGCCTGGTCTCCCGATGGGCAGACGATCGCGTTCCTGTCCCCGACTCCGGCGGATCATGAGCCCAACGTCACGGAGGACGAAGACACCAGGACCGTCGCCGACGAGCGGCTCATTATCAACATCCGTTACCGTTTCGACGGCCGTGGATTCATAGAACGGCACGATCATGTCTGGACGGTTCCAAGCGCCGGCGGTGACGCCCGGCAGTTGACGACCGGCGACACAGACGATGCGCAGCCAACCTGGTCACCGGACGGCGCGCGGATCGCGTTCGTGTCGAATCGCACGCCAGATCGTGAGACGAACGGCATCTCGGCCATTTACGTGGTTCCTGCCTTAGGCGGAGCGCTCCGCTGCCTGACTGAGGGAGCATTTGCATTTACGGCACCGTCATGGTCCCCGGATGGTAGCCGGCTCGCGTTCATCGGCACTGATGACCCGCGCGCGGGAGGCGCCAAGAACGCCAACCTCTGGACCGTCCCGGCCGGGGGCGGGACGCCCACCAACCACACTTCTAACTGGGATCGATCCTTTGGCGATCACGGCATGAGCGATGTCTACATGTCGGCCGACGACCGGCCCGTTTGGTCTCCGGACGGTGCCAAGGTCTACGCACTTGCGTCGGATCGAGGATCGACCCACATCCACCAGGTGATGCTTCAGGATGGAACGGTGGAACGCTTGACCTCAGGGCCACGGCGGATTGTCTCGTTTGGCGTCGGAGGCGGTGGTTCCACGCTCTGTTACATCTCCGGCGAAGCCCATCGGCCCTTTGAGGTCTTCACCGCGAACGCCACGGGCGGTGACGAGCGACAGCTGACAGAGCACAACCGGGAGTTTCTCAATGAGGTCGCGCTGAGTCGCAACGAGGAGATTCTCTTTCGGAGCCAAAGCGACGGTACCGAGATCCAAGGCTGGATCCTCAAGCCGCCGGGATTCCAGGAAGGAACGTCCACCAAGTACCCGATGATCCTCCAGATTCACGGTGGGCCGCACGCGATGTACGGGCACGCCCTGTTCCACGAGATGCAGCTCATGGCTGCTCGAGGGTATGTGGTCCTCTATACCAACCCGCGAGGATCGTCCGGATACGGCGAGAACTTCACTGGCTCCACCCGGGGCCGCTGGGGCGAGCACGATATGCCGGACGTGATGGGTGCGCTGGACGCGATCCTCGAACGGGGGTACGTCGACGAGAGCCGCGTCGGCGTAACCGGTGGCTCGTACGGCGGCTACCTGACCAACTGGATCATTGGCCACACCAACCGCTTCAAGGCGGCGGTGACACAGCGCTGCGTCGCAAATTTCTACTCATTCTTCGGCACCAGCGACATCGGCTTCACCTTCGGGGAGTACGAGTTCGG
>JAUJMG010000561.1 GCA_030446955.1 Thermomicrobiales bacterium | reverse complement strand
ACTCCAGGCCTTGACGGAGCCTTGGCAGCAGCTGCACCTCGATTTTGCCGTCACGTCGTCGGACATTGCTGGTCGGCTGTACCAGAGCTACCTGCGCCTGCGACCCCGGCCCGAGGTGAGTGGACGCCTCTTCGCTCTAGCGGTGGAAGTGGACGAGCGTGCAGCGCGAGGCGCCTACTACACACCTCCGGCGCTGGCGCGCCGCGTGACGGGGCGCGCCTTAGGTCGATTCCTTGCTCGCGCACAACCGCACAAGTTCTCCGAGGTCCGCGTGGTCGACCCCGCCTGCGGTTCCGGCGCCTTCCTCCTTGCGGCCTACCGCCGTCTGAAGGAGTACTTCTCCCGCCAATTCGGTCGGCCCCTCGACCCAGTCGAGCGCGGGCAGTTGCTGGTTCAGTCAATCTTCGGAGCAGACTCTGACCGCTCCGCTCTACTTCTTGCCCGTGTCCAGTTGCTGGAGGAGGCCGACCTGGGTAGTCGTCGACTACCGGAGCTAGGAACGAACCTCATGCTGGGCGACACGCTGCTTTCCCGCCCTGGTGAGCCCCCCCGCCCAGGGTCGGTTCACTGGGACTCCGTGTTGTCGTCGACCGGACCATTCTCCGTGGTAGTCACGAACCCACCGTTCGGCTCGCAGAATGCCTTGGCACGACGGATGGATACAAAGGATCGTACAATGGTGCGCCGCCTTTATCCCGAAGTACATGCATGGGGCGGCGATGAGGCGTACGCATTTGTGGTCCTGTCGCGTTCCTTGCTAGCCGACCAAGGTACTGCAGGAGTTGTTCTTCCTCGCGCCGCCCTGCAAGCCGCTGGCGCAAGGACGCTACGACGTAGTTTGGAGCCTGTGGTAGCCGAGATTGACGACCTTCGCGCCCTAAGCGCCTTCTTCGGCGCACGGTCATACGTAGCAGCCCTAGTGGTAGACAAAGCGCCGTCCGATACACCTGTGAACGTTTGGGAAGTGACCGATTCCCGCGTTGATGCGCGCGACGTGTTGAGTGATCTACCCGCGATGAATCATCGGAGGTGGCGTCAGTTCAGTGTTCAAAGAAAAAGCCTGGGCCTCGCCCGGACTTGGACCGGATTTGAGCTGAGGTGGCAATCACATCTTGCCGCTGGCCTTGGCACCCAGACGACGAATCTCGCCCTAGGCGACCAGCGTATACTTGTGCAGGGAACGCAGACCTCCGCAAACGAGGCTCTCACCTTCGACCCTGAACAAGTCAGTTTTCCCTCGAGCGATACAGCGGTCGTGGCCGGACATGAACTCGATCGTCGCCGTGTTCGGTTACTTGCGAAAGGACCAAATATCGGACCCTGGTCACTGATGAAGCCGCACCGGTTTATGGTGTTTCCTTTCGATAGACCGGACGTTTTCCGACCGTCGGACGAGGTCCACAATCTGCTTGATGATCTGGGAGTCCGTCTGACCAACCCGCAACCTGGTCGCCTTGATGTGCTCCTAGGCCCAAAGGTGCTCTTACGAGGGCTAGCCCGGGAGCCTGCGGCGGCCACCGACATCGAGGGTCGCTGGGTAACGATCAAGGGCACGGGTGGCGGCTTGGCCCTAGCCTTCCCGGGGGCTCCGCGATGGCAACTAGACGCTGCCACAACGTTGCTAAATAGCGCTCTCTACCAGTGGATGCTGCGAGGAGTTGGACAACCAAAGTCGGACGAGTCGGTTGAATTGCCGCTTGCCGCTGTTGCAGAAATACCTTGGCCGCATCTGCCTACCCGGGATTGGCGGCGTCTTGCGGAGGCGGGATCAGTTGCATTTGACGCCCTCAGTAACGAGCGAGGTGTGGAGCGGATCAAAGCTTTCTCGGCCGCCCGACGTCATGTTGACGAGCTTGTCTTTTATCTTCTAGCCGTCAGTCCGGACCTCCGCACGGTTGTCGCGAGCGAACTCGTCCGCTTGGCCTAATGGGCAAGCCGTCGGCAGCACAACTTCGGGCTGAGGGCGACGTCAAACGTGTGAACGAAGTTCTTCGGTCGCGCCTCATTCCGCCGACAGTGTGGAGTTGGTCCTTTACGGAGCGAAACGTCGAATGTTGGGTTGCGGGCACACAGCCCGCGATCGCGCTGCCAGCCACGGGGACTCTTCCGCTGCCGAGAGCGCTCGCGGGTGACTGGTATCTGACAGCGAAGTGGACCTACCGCAACGTACCCGCGGCTCGGGGCGAAGCCGAGCTAATCGAGAGCTCAATCGGACTGAACGTCGACCACGGGTTTGTCCCGCAGTCGGGCAGGCAGTGTCTCATTCGGTACGACACCGACCCGCTCGGATTTGGTACTCACCTCCAGGTGCTACAGTTCAGTCCTCTGGATGACCACATCCACTGGCAGCTTCCGGGGTTGGCGGTTGAGGCGTGGCCGTTCGAAGCCGTTCTTGAGTTCTTGCTCTCGCAGCCACTGGTAGACGACCTGCAGAGCCGCAACTGGCCATTGCGATGAGCCGGGGCACGCGGCGGATGCGCGGTGTCACAACGGATGCAGCGAGGTCAGGACGGAAGTGCACGGCCCGCGTCCAGCATAGTGTCGCGCTGTCCTGCCCGCTTGAGGTAGGTGCCTAACTCGGCGCCTTCCGGCGGCGTTGAGGCCGTGCCCGCCGATCGGTGCGGCTTTTCGAGCGGGAGGGTTGCCGACGAAAAGCCGCGCCCGTGTCACGGGCGCGGCAATAGCCAGGAAGTAGGTGGCGCTCGTACGTGTGACCTTGCGGGACAACGGTTTGTGAGAAGGGACTCCAGATAGCGGCATCCCTTCCCACGCGCCGGGTAATGACCCCAGCGGGGGAGGCCAGGAGAATGGGGTCGGCATGGCGGCCGCGGGTGTCAGAGTCTTCTTGACGACTGCAGGTATGGTGCAGCCATGTCCAGGCGCCGAGCACCACGAACCAACGCCCCTCCGGAGCCTTCCGTTGCTGCCGCCGTCGATGATGCGGTCAGGCAACTTTTGTTATCTGCGGGTGATTCTCAAGAGCGCTCGGCTTCTCGCCACCTCCACCTTGCTGTTGGGGCGCTAGCGGTCGCAGAGGCTGCGGACCGGCTTGCTCGAGCTGAGATCATGGC
>JAUJMG010000560.1 GCA_030446955.1 Thermomicrobiales bacterium | reverse complement strand
TCGGCGAACCTGCTCGGTGGTGAGCGCGTCCGGTTCAGGAAGGCGTGAGCGGAACGCGGACCGGGCTCATGGGCCCGATCAGGCGTGCATCCGCCAACGTGCTCTCCGGGTCGGAGCCTCCTTCGGCTCCGCGTTGAACACACCGCGGAGGCGTCGTCCTCTAGGATGTCTGTAGACTCCGTTCAGCAACAAACGCACTCCGCCGGAGATCGCGCGCCGGCTGGATCTGCGTAGTTCTGCGGAGATTGACGGCCGGTCTTGGCCGACAATAGAGAGTACAACAGAATGTTCAGAAGCAGGTCGATTGGTACATCCTCCTTCGTGAGATCCGCGGCCAGGAGGTCAACGGGCTCGCTCGACCGGAAGCCCACTCCCGTGACGGGGACCTTCAAGGCACTTTCCGAGCGCTACGGCTCCATCCCGATCCTCCCCAATGTCGCGACCGCTGCGCTCCAGGGGGAAGGCGACGCACCCCGAGGTCTCGACGAGCCCGGCCCCCTGCTCACCGGGGAATTCCAGCGTCTGTCCTGCAGGGCGGCGACGCCGAAAACCCGCAGCCGAAAGTTTCGATCATGAGTCAGACCACCGGCGAATTCTTTGTGGAGCGCCTGCACGCCTGGGGCGTCCGCATCATCTTCGGCTACCCCGGCGACGGCATCAACGGTGTGCTGCGCGGTCTGGAGAAGGCGGGCGACAAGTTCCAGTTCGTGCAGGCTCGCCACGAGGAGATGGCGGCCTTCATGGCTTCTGCCTACGCCAAGTTCTCCGACGAGATGGGCGTGTGCCTGTCCACCGGCGGGCCGGGCGCCACCCATCTCATCACCGGGCTCTACGACGCGAAGCTGGACCACCAGCCGGTGCTGGCGATCATGGGCCAGGCGTCGCGCTCGGTGCGGGGCGCGCAGTACCAGCAGGAGCTCAACCTGGACCGCGTGTTCGCGGACGTATGCGACTTCGTGCAGGAGGGAGTGACGCCCCAGCAGGTCGGGGTCATCCTCGACCGGGCGATCCGCACGGCCAAGGCGCGCAACGCCGTGACCGCGGTGATCATGCCGAACGACTTGTCCGACACGCCTTATGAGGAGCCCCCCCGCAAGCACGGCTACACCCGCTCGGGTCCCGGCTACTCTAAGCCGAAGGTGACGCCCTACGACGTCGACCTCCGCCGTGCCGCCGAGGTGCTGAACGCCGGCGAGAAGGTCGCCATTCTGGTAGGCGCTGGGGCGGCGAAGGCAGTCGACGAGGTGATCGCAGTCGCCGACAAGCTGCAGGCCGGCGCGGCCAAGGCCCTGCTTGGCAAGGGGGTGTTGCCCGACGACTTGCCCTGGGTGACCGGCACGATCGGGCTGCTGGGCACCAAACCGTCCTCGGACATGATGGACGACTGCGACACCCTGCTGATGATCGGCACCGGCTTCCCGTGGGCGGAGTTCCTGCCCAAGACCGGCCAAGCGCGAGCGGTGCAGATCGATATCGACCCGACCATGCTGGGCATACGCTACCCCACTGAGGTCAACCTGCAGGGCGACAGCGCGGAGACTCTGCGCGCGCTCTTGCCCTTGCTGGACGCCAAGCCCGAGGGCCATTGGCGCCGCCACATGGAGTCCGGCATGAAGGACTGGTGGGCCCTCATGGAGAAGCGGGCCATGGCGCCCGCCAAGCCGGTCAACCCGCAGCGGGTCGCCTGGGAACTCTCGTCCCGGCTGCCCGCCGACGCCATCGTCACCTCCGACTCCGGCTCGTGCGCCAACTGGTTCGCGCGGGATCTCAAGGTGCGGCGGGGCCAGATGTACTCGCTTTCCGGCGGGCTGGCCTCGATGGGGGCGGCCGTGCCCTACGCCATCGGGGCTAAGTTCGCCCACCCCGACCGGCCGGTGATCGCGCTCGTGGGGGACGGCGCCATGCAGATGAACAACATGGCCGAGCTGATCACCGTCGCTAAATACTGGCGCGGCTGGACCAGCCCCCGGTGGATCTGCTGCGTATGGAATAACGAGGACCTCAACCAGGTCACCTGGGAGCAGCGGATAATGGAGGGCTTCCCCAAGTTCGAGGCTACCCAGGACATCCCGAACGTCGCCTACCACCGCTTCGCCGAGCTAATCGGGCTAAAGGGCATCTATGTCGACGACCCGGAGCGGATGGGCGCGGCCTGGGACGAGGCGCTCGCCGCCGATCGGCCCGTGGTGCTGGAGGTAAAGACCGACCCGGATGTGCCGCCGCTGCCGCCGCACATCTCCTTCGAACAGGCCAAGGGTTTCATGAGCACCCTGCAGCAGGGCGATCCCGACCAGGTCGGCATGATCAAGGGCGCGGTCAACCAGGTGCTGGCCGCGGTCAAACCTGGTCACCAGCACGACTCGTGAGCACCATGCGGCTTCAGGTGATCGAGCCCCGCGTCTCCGAGAGGCGGCCCAGGTCGCTTCGCCGTGCGTTCTCCTCTCGGACTCGTGTCGCGTAGCCATGACGAGGCTGACGGTCGAACGGCCAAGTTCGCGTAGGGTTGTACCGCGCTTCGGGGACGGAATACTCGCTCCACGGCGCCGTGGAGCGAGTGGCTCTAATTCGGCGCTCTCGGTTGGCTTCTTTGGGCCTGCAGCCCTAAAGGCGATATCGTCGACCCATCATCACAGGGGAATACGGCGACCGCAGTCGCGCGCCTGAGTGGATGCGGCACATCGAAAGCCACCTCACGCGCGCCGGCTTGGCGCCACCTGGCCTTCTGCACCACCGCGCCCCGCACCCGCAGGCGGCCGCGCGGACGTGGTAAGCTTCAAACCTGCTTTCCGTGCTCTGACTCTTCACCCGGATAGGGCTGCGCCTTGAGCAACCTCGCCAAGTGAGCTGTGTTCGAAGCTAGGATCTTCGCGGTCTGCGTGACCTTGTCCGGGACTTTATCGAGGTCTTTGAGGTCCGTACTCTGCATGGCTTCGCCGACCCAATAACAAGCGGAGGCCGCTGGGATCGTCCAGCCCTCGTCATTGAGCGCCTGGAATAAGGCGGCGGTGACAGCGTGCGCGCCGTCCTCATTGCCAACGATGGCGGCCACGGCGACTTTCGAGAAGCTGGGATATCT
>JAUJMG010000116.1 GCA_030446955.1 Thermomicrobiales bacterium | reverse complement strand
GCCGACCAGCGCGTGCTGACCAAGCGCGGCGACCACTGCCTGCTGCTTGATCCGCTCTTGGAGATCGTTCTCCCTCCGACCGTGCTCCGCCTCAACTTGGTCGAGTTCAACGGTGTGCTGGTGGGGCCGCTCACCGTTACCCATGCCAACTGCTCCTCATTTCCCCATTAACCGGCTGCAATATTCATGCTGGGCTTGCTCAGGCCAACGTTCTTCGTTCATACATGCCGACGGCTGTGCGGAGTCCAGGGGCATCTCGCACCCGGGGTTATTCGCAGGCAACAGCCGTGCCGCGTCCATGAGTGATCCCCGCTCGTCGGTACCGTGCCCTTCATTCTACGTTCTACGTTGTCGCCAGTGCGACACAGGACGCCGGGGATGGAGCATTGACCAGGTACTCCGGGCATGAGCGGGCAGGCTGGGACCTGAGCTGTTCCCGGGGTCGCATGGGGAACTGCCTGGTGTGGCAGGTCATGGCTGTCCCGGTACGGAGTCCGGCACCGACAGCGACGGGCACGTGCCGTTCACCGGCGGTCACCGCACCGGGAGATCACTCCGTAACGGTGATCGTTCCGATCATGCCCTCGGTCTCATGAAAACGGCAGAAGTAGACATAAGTGCCCGGAACGTCAAAGGTGTGGGCCCATCCTTGTCCCGGGTAGAGGTCGCCAGAGGCCCAGGGCTCGGCTGCATCCGGCAACACGGCGTGGGACGGATCCCTTGCCAGAGCCGGATCGGCGATGGCCGTGTGAGGATCCCGGCCGATGTTGTGCCAGACCACCGTGCCCCGCCGGGGAATTGTGAGGCTCGACGGCGCGTAGCGGTTCGCCTCGGTCATCGAGACGGTGAAGCGGTTGTCGTCACGGGCAGCGACAGCGGCACAGCCTGCGAGACCGACAACCGCCCCGCCGCCGAGCAGTCCGACTCCGGCAATCCGCACCAGTTGCCGCCTGGTTAACCGTCCCGAGGTTTCGCACGTGCTGGCCGCTGGCCTCTCATCCACGCTGCGCCTCCGTTCAAGTTCGTGATCTGCACCCAGCCGGTTGGAGCCGCCACTCGCTTCACTCGATATGCAGGGTTCCCACCATGCCGGCCTCTCGGTGGCCCGGGATGTCGCAGTAGTACTCGTAGTCCCCCGGCTCGCCGTTGATCGTCACTTCGGTTGATTCGCCGCCCGGCACGTCGGGTGAATGGACGTTTAGCGGGTCAATATTGAAGTTATGAACGATCTCCCCATTGTTCGGAAGCTTGACGATGACGTCGGTGTTTGCCGAAATGGAGAACTCGTTCGGGTTGAAGTCGATGTCGACCATCTCGACCGTCATCGCCTCCGCCTCCGCTGCCTCGCCGTCTGGGGCCGGTGTCGCCGCGTCCCCTGCCTGCGTTCCAGAGGCGGGCACGCCAACCACTCCTTCGGCCAACAGGATCGTGACGGAGGTCGAGCCGTCGTCCATGCGGCGCAACTCGGCGATGCCCGCGTACCCCGACCCGTTCTGCTCCGAGAGGCCGAAATACAAGTTCTCTCCGGTTGGTACTCCGCCGACGCCGCCACAGGCAAGGCTAGCGCCGTCACCGTCGTTTCCAACGGCGAGCGCGTGTGGCGCGCCAACGAGCGCATCCAGCGGAGCATCGACCGTCGCTCTGCTGGTCGCCACTGGAGCGGCCGAAGGCAACCCGATGATTCCACCGGCCTCGGGTGAGGCTCCTTGCGTCCCCGGCATGGCGACATCCGCGAGTTGGAAGACCGTGCCGCCGAGCCGGTCACAGGTCCCTTGGTAGATGGCCGCGGTGAACGATCGTTCCCCTTGAGCCTGCCCAGTGACCGTGGGCAGCAGCGCCGAGCCGATCAAGATGGAGGCAAGGCTCGCGAGGATGACGATGTACGCCCGAGAGGCGCGGGGTCGATGGCTCATTCATCCCTCCTCGAGCCACTCCGGACGAAATTTCCTGGGGGCTATCCGCGATAGGCGCCGTCGAGTGCTAGGTCATGATCTGGTCGGGATCCCTAAGGTATTTGTCACGGATGGCGTTGCCGGTACGATAGGCGAGGGCGGCAAGAGTGCCGGTCGGGTTTGCTGCAGGGTTTTGCGGGTACAGCGCCGCCCCGGTGACGAAGACGTTGGGGGTGTCCCAAACTTGGCCATAGGAGTTGGTGACCGAGTTGCCAGGGTCAGAGCCCATGATTGCCCCACCCTGAATGTGCGTGCTCTTGTAGGTGTGAACGTTGTAATCGTCCAACTCCTCGCTGAACTGCGTCTCGGTCGGTCCCATCTCCTCCATGACCTCCCGGCAGCGGGCCGCCATGAAGCGATAGAGCCTCCGCTCGTTGTCAGTCCAGTCAAACGTGAACCGGAGCAGCGGCTGCCCCCAGGCGTCCTTGTAGACCGGGTCGAGGTCGAAGAAGTGCTGCGCGTAGGCCGGGCTCTCGCCCTGAATGGTGATCGGCACGAAGCTGTCCCAGTGGTTGCGCAGAGCCTCCTTCCACGCCCGGCCCCAGTTTCGGTCGCCTGCTATTGGCAGGGTGTCGGCAGACGTGACCGGCTCCCGCTCGCCGATCGTTGAGAACATCGAGCTGCCCCCGATAAAGTCGGTGTTGCTGTGGTCGAGGACGTGGCCGTAAAAGTCGTAGATCACCTTGATAGTCGAGGTGTTGCCGGTGAACAGATTGAATCGCTCTCCATCGAAGACGCCGGTAGCCGGACTGTCCCAGATTTGGTGGGTCGCGTTTCGTCCCACTTGTCCGCGGTCGTTGCCAATACCATTGGGGTGGTTGTCGCTCCGGGAGAGAAGCAGCAACTTCACGTTAGTCATCGTGTAGCCGGAGAGGACGACGATATCCGCGGGTTGCTCGTGCTCCTCGCCCGTCATGATGTCCACGTAGGTGACGCCGGTCGCTCTGCCGTCTGCACCGAGATTGACGCGGAGAACGTGGCTGTGGGGACGAATTTCGTAGTCACCGGTCTGCAACGCGACGGGTAGGTAGGTCGTGAGGCCGGTGCTCTTCGCATCCACCTCGCAGCCGAAGCGGGTGCAGAAGCCACAGTAGAGACAAGCGGCCCTAGTGTTGCCGAAGGGGTCCGTGTAGGCGCGGGAGAGGATGCCGGACGGCTGCGTAAAGGGGTGATAACCGCGCCGCTGGCACGCCTCGGCGAACCTGTCGGAGGGAATTGTGACCTCCAACGGCGGGAGGGGATACGGCCGGGAGCGTGGCCCTTCGAACGGATTTCCGCCGTTGATCAACTCGCCGTTCAAGTTCCCAGTCGGTCCGGAGGCGCCAATGTCGTACTCGAATGCGTCGTAGTACGGTTCGAGTTCCTCATAGGAGATCGGCCAGTCCTGGACGGTGCTGTTCGGCGGCAGCCTATCCTCGCCGTAGCGCTCGATGTAGTGGCTGCGGTACCGGAAGTCGTACGGGGTGAAGCGCCAGAGCATCGCCGACCAGTGGACCATGGCGCCGCCGACGCCCTGACCCGGATGGAAGGCACCGTACATTCGGATTGGTAACGACGGTGCCTGTTTGTCCAGTCGCCACGTCCAGGTCTCCCGGGACAGGTTGAACATCATCTCCTTGCGGACCGAATAGCGCAGGCTGTCGTGATTGTGGGTGAAGTCTGGGTCGGCCCACCGCCAGGGGCCTTGCTCTAAGGCGACCACCCGCAGCCCTGCCTCGGTCAGCTTCCACCCTAGGATGTTCGAGGTCAGCCCGCCACCAACTGTCACCACGTCGACCTTGTCGTACCGCACCGCCATCTTGGCAATCTCCTCACTCGCGCTTGGTCTCACCGGTCCAGGGTTCGGAACCGCTGACCGGCAGGACGATGTTCTCTTCGCCAGTTCGTGGCAGGCGCTGTCCCGGATTGAATGGAGGCAGTTGGGCCAGGCTTTGCGGCGGACGTCGAGTCCCAGCTCCGGGAGTCTTCATATCGCTCGCGGTGTAGGCTCGCTGGGCACCGGGGTAGCTGATCAGCTTCCAGCCCACCATATCCCGGTTGCCCCCGTAGGCCGGGTCGCCGAACATCCCCTCGATAACGTGCTGCTGGACGGTCTGGAAGAACTCCTGGAGCGACGGCGGGTAGTAGCCGGTCTCCTGGTCATCTCCCCCGGCGGAAGCTTCCCCACTTTGCTCCTGCTGCTGGCTTGCCGCCAGTTGCCCTTGCCCCGACGCCATGGTGTCGACCACCGCTTCCTGCTGGTCTGGACTCAACTCCGCCATGGGTTGTCCGAATCGTGACTGGGCCAGGTTCTCAACTTGCTCTAATCCCAGTTGGTAGATCTCGCGCGGGGTGAGGAACGACTGGTAGCCGTACCGCGGCAGTTGGTCCGATTTCACCCAGACGACCTCCTGCCCTTCCGCCTCGGGGACCTGTTCGCCTTGATACGGCTCGGCAAAGGGGCCCTCTCGATAGATCGACTGGGTAAAGCCGTCGGGCTGACTGGCCAGGAGGTGGTCGATGTAATTGACGACCCCAGCCTCCCGCGCGCCAGGATCGTCTTCGCTCCCCGGCAAAATGGTGGCGACTAGAGCGTCGAGGATCCGTGCTTGCTCCGAGGAGAAAAACCCGAGTTCCCCCGGCGCGGGAGGGGTCGCTGGGGGTGGCGGAACCGCTGAGTACTGCTCGGCCACCGGTATCGGGGTCGGGGTCGGGGTCGGGGCAACGCTGCTCCCCGTGAGTGAAGCCGTACATCCGGTGGTGACAGTGATGACGGCGGACGTAGCAACGAGAGCGCTTGACCCCTTAAGGAGGCCACGTCGGGTAAGACGGATGTTTTGGGCATCGCTAAGTGGCGGGGAATCGGGTTGGACGGGCCGCTGGTCGGCCATGGTGGCTCCTCCTTTGCCGACGAAGTCGAGGGTGCCGATCTAGTCGAGGGTGTAAAGGTAGGCGGCGATATCTCGAGCTTCCTCTGGCGTGACGCCTAGTGTCGGCATCGCTGTGCCTGGCTCAATCTCCTGGGGGTTGATGATCCAGGCGATCAGGTGTTCCGGCTCATTCGGTAGAGTGCCGGCGATGTAGCGGCGCAGCGCCCACTCCGTCAGCGGTGGGCCAACCTGGGCATCAGCCCTCCGGACGCCGGGGATTGTGTGGCAGGAAATGCACCCATGGGCGACGATCGCCTGCCTGCCCCGCTCGACATCACCACCGGGAACCTCGATAAGCGGTTCGCGGGTGCCAAATTGACCACAGGCGGACAGGAGGAGCGCACCCCCGAGCGTGACAACAAGCACCATGAGTCGGAGTTCTGCCCGGTTGCTCAGCACATGCTTGGTCATGGAGTGCCTCCTCCCGGGGCCTGCGAGGTGGCGCGCAGATGTCCAGTCACAGCCTCCGCAGGCGACCCGGATGCCGCCAGCCGCCGTCGCTCCGACCGTGTCGACGCCGCCTCCTGGGCACGGAGCCAGGTGGCGACAAGCCAGAGTCCGAACCCGAGATAGACGGTTCCCATCGGTACCCACATGATCAGTCCGGCCAACTGCTGGTCCTCCAGCGGCGTCAGACCCCAAGCGAGGGCGCGGTCGGTGTAGGCGGCATACCAGGGTGTGCGGGCAAACGTAAGCAGCGCTCCAAGCCCACCGGTCTGCAGCATGGTCGCGAAGATGAGGAGCAGCGCCGCGCCGTAATCCGATCGATCTCGTGGACCGGGATGGAGAACGACCCACCAGAAGAGGAGCGCGGTGACGAGGAAGCTTGCGTGCTCCGCAGCGTGAACTCCCTCGTTCTGGAGAGCTGCGTTGTAGAAGCTGGGCGCGTGCCAGAGCCAGAGCGCGATGGCGGATAAGATTCCTACGACGAGCGGCTGGGTGAGGACGTGCCATCCTGTCCGGAGTCCTCCTATGCGTTGCCAACTTCCCCCAAGTAGTCGCCGGCAACGGAGAGGAAGCGCCCATAGGAGGGGCACCAGTGGCACGCTGATCACGAGAAGTGGAGCAGCGACGAGGATCAGCAGCAGGTGCTGAACCATGTGCGCCGAGAAGAGCGCGCTGGCGAGGGCATCGAGCGGCGAGACAAGTGCCACGAAGAGAGCCGTCAGTCCGCTGGCGAAGGCGGCCGCCTGCCCGAAGCGCACGCCTCGTCCCGCACCCGCTCGCCGCCAGAGTGCGGCTGTCCCCCGTCCATAAAGCCAACCAGCCAGCATCAGCCCCAACAGCACCGCCGGCTGCCAGTTCCAAGTGCCCCAGGCGTCCTGCGTTGCCGGGAGATCGTCGTGGGCTGAAACCGGTGCTGTTGCAACCAGGGACACGAGCAGGGCGAGGGTAGCGCCGGCCGGAATAAGGCCAAGGGCGAGGGACGGGTGACGGTGCCTCAGCGAGGCCATGAGACGCCCTCGCAGGGGTTGACGACGAAGATCGGTGCCCAGATCAGCAGGATGCCGACAAAGAAGATGACGCTGGCGAAGACACCGAAGAGCGCCATGAAGCCCGGCCGGCTGCCTGTCCCGTGAATGTCCTCCTGGCCGCTGGCACGCGTCTGGCGCCATTCGCGCCAAGCGATCAGGCCAGCGGCAAGCGCTACTGCGGCAAGTGCCAGCGAGATGAGATGGAGCGCAATGATCCCGCCGTCCCAGCAAATGGGCGGCACGAGCGTATAGCTCACCAGCAGGTGGAGGCTCCAGGCAAGGGGTGCGCCGAGCACGCCGAACCAGAGTGACCAGTCAACACCGCCTCTGCGTTGATCTCGTTCTACGCTTTCCATTGCCACGACTCGCTCCAAAGGCGGATACGTTGGCTCGCTGCCTAAAGGAAGTTCGGAAAGAGGTAAAGCGTCGCGAAGAGTGGGACCCAGGCGCCGGCGACGAAGAACCAATACAGGGTCGTACCCTGGACCGCTGAGCGCCGCCGCTCGTTCCAGAATCCCTTCCAGGCCAGCACCTGGGTTGCTGCGGTCTTAAGCAGGACAACGAGAACGTGGGCAGTGTGAAAGCCGGTGATGGTCCAGACGATTGAGCCGTAGGCGTTCGTGTCCCAGCGGTAGTCGAGCCCGCTGTATTCGATGTACTTCAGAGCAAGGAAGACGACGAGCATGATGCTGCCCGCCAACCGCCACCAACGCAGTCCCCGGTTGTCTCCCCGCGCGATCGCTCGATCGCCGAGATAGGCCGGGATGACGCTGGTCCACAGGATCACGGCGTTGATGCTCGGCAGGAGCAGTTTCGGTGGATCAGTGCCGTCCGGCGGCCAAACGGTTGATCCTGAGAAGAGGTAGAAGTAGCTCGCAATCAGCGAGGCGAAGACGGTCGACTCGATCATGATCACGATGACGATTGCCCACCAACCGGTCGATCGGTTCCCTATGACATGCGCCGGCAGGCCGGCGGGTGTGACGTTCGCGACCATGACTACCACTCGTCCTTTCGTGGCCAGAGCCATCCGAGGGCCGCGGCGTACGCGAGCACTGCTCCGATCGGCACGAACCAGAGCGAGATCAGCACCCCCAGGAAGATGACGCCAACCGCCACGGCGAGGAGTAACGGCCAAATCGAGGGACCAGCCAGGATGATCCGGCTGTCGAGCCCTGCATCAAGCACGTCTGTCCCGCTCGTTGCTCGCAGTCGCTGCTCTCCCTCAAGGTGGACCCAGTCCGAGCGGATGGCCGGGTCCGGCTCCGCCGGCCCTCGCTGATCCTCCCCCCAGAGCGGGTACCGATGGCGCACGACCGGAAGCGCAGCGAAGTTGTACGGGGGTGGCGGCGAAGGAACGGCCCACTCCAGCGTGCCGGCGCCCCAGGGGTTGGCACCGGCCTCCGCGCCGTTTCTCCAACTCCAAACCATGTTGACGAAGGTCAATCCGAAGCCGGCCGCGAGGACGAAGGCGCTCACGGAGGAGAGGAGGTTCAGGTCGCCCACGCCCAGTGCCTCTGGGTAGGTGTAGTAACGGCGGGGCATGCCGCGGAATCCGACGAGGTGCAGCGGGAAAAAGGTGAGGTTGAACCCGACGAACGCCAGCCAGAAGCTCCACTTCCCCATGGTCTCGCTCATGAGCCGCCCCGTCACCTTAGGAAACCAGTAGTAGACGGCACCGAAGAGCGGGAAGACGGCCCCGCCGATCAGGACGTAGTGGAAGTGGGCGACGACAAAGTGGGTGTCATGGACCTGCTGATCGAACGGTATCGAGCCGACCATCACCCCCGTGATGCCGCCGAGGACGAAGATGAACAGGAATCCGAGCACCCACAGGAAGGGTGTCTGCAGGCGGGGCCGGGTGCGCCACAACGTCGCGATCCAGCTGAAAACCTGGATCCCACTCGGAATCGTGACGAGCATGCTGCCGGCAGCAAAGAAGCTCATGCCGAGCCACGGCAGGCCCGTGGTGAACATGTGGTGGACCCAAAGGCCAAAGCTGATAAAGGCGGTTGCGACCAGGGAGAGGACGACCAGAATGTAGGCGGCGTTTGGCCGTCGCGCGAAGGTCGAGACGATCGTCGAGACGATGCCGAGAGCCGGGACGAGGATGATGTAGACCTCAGGGTGACCGAAGATCCAGAAGAGATGTTGCCAGAGCAAAGGATCACCGCCGGCTGCGACGTTGAAGAAGTGGGTTCCGATCAGGCGATCAAGCGCGAGGAAGACGCTGGCGAGCATAACCGCCGGCATGGCGAAGATGATCATGAAAGAGGTAACGAGGATCGCCCAGACGAAGAGGGGCATCCGGTTGAGGGACATTCCCGGCGCCCGCGACTTGAAAATCGTGACGATCAATTCGGTTGCGGCGACGAGGGCGGCAATTTCGAGGAACGTGATCGAGGTTGTCCAGAAGTCGATGCCTAGGCCGGGTGAGAACCGGTCGGTGGTGAGCGGCACATACATAAACCAGCCACCGTCCGGGGCGTTATCGATGAGTGGGCTCATGTACAGACTGGATCCAGCGAGGAGAAAAACCCAGTAGCCGAACGCGTTCAGCCTCGGGAACACCATGTCCCGTGCCCCGATCATCAGCGGCACGAGATACATGGCAACACCTTCAAGCACCGGAATGGCGAAGAGGAACATCATCGTCGTGCCGTGCATGGTGAAGAGCTCGTTGTAGGCCTGGGGCGAGACGACGTCGAGGTTGGGCTGAGCCAGTTGGACGCGCATAATCAGCGCCCCAATCCCTGCCAGGACAAAAAAGACGAAGGCCGTCGTCACATAGCGCACGGCGACCGCTTTATGGTTGACCTGGCTGAGCCAACCGATGATGCCTGCTGGCCGTTGCCAGGTTCGTGTTAACCCTTCCGTTACCGCAACCGTCGCCACCAGCGGTCTCCCACCCTTTACCGAAGGCTCATGAGGTAGGCCATCAGGGCCTGGAGTTCCTCTGCAGTGAGGTTTGTGGCAGGCATCTTGTTACCCGGCTTGATCGCTTGCGGATCGACAACCCACCCGGAGAGGTTGCCAAGATTGTTCTCAATCGTTCCGGCCGCCAACGTCTGACGGCTGGCGAGGTGAGTGAGATCAGGGCCGAGCCGACCGCTGGCGTTGGTTCCGTTGACGGTATGGCAATAGACACAGGCGGAGCCAAGGAAGATTTGCTGGCCGCGTTGAATGATCGAGCCGACCGCCGGTTCGTCGGCCGGCTCCCGCTGCTCGGCGATCCAGGCGGCGAACTCGTCAGGTGGCTGAGCGATCACCAGGAAGGCCATGTTGGCGTGCTGGATGCCGCAGAACTCGGCGCACTGGCCCCGATACTCGCCTGGCTCGTTGGCCTCCAGCCACATCGTGTTCGTCTTGCCAGGGATGAGGTCCGTCTTGCCCGAGAGTTCTGGCACCCACAGGCTGTGGATGACGTCTGGAGCAGTCAGCTTGAGCTCAACCGGTTGACCGGCCGGGATGTGAATCTCGTTGGCGGTGACGACGCCTTCCTCGGGGTAGTGAACTTCCCACCACCATTGGTGGCCGAGCACCTCAATGGTCAAGCTGGTCGGCTCGTCGGGGTCGGCGAGCGCCGATAAGGTCCAGAGGGTGAAGCCGAAGACGGCTGCCAGGATGACAAGCGGGATTGCGAACCCAGCGATCCCCACGAAGGTCGTCCCTGCGAACCATCCGTTGCTCGATGGATCGGGTCTCGGCCCTGGTTGACCGCGAAAGATCGCGAGGAGGACCAGTGCTATCACGACCACGAAGACCGCGGTCCCGAGGGCGAACAACACCCACCAGAGGTCGGCAATTCGTTCCGATCGTGGACCTTGGGGGTCGAGGATCGACGGTCCTTCTTGACCGCAGGCCCCGAGGAGCAGTCCGGCGGTCAGAAAGACGCCGAGGAGGAGGCTGGCCCGGCCGACCGTTCTCCGCCGAGCGCCGCCCACCGGGGCGCCCACACTCACCTTCTCGTCGGCAGACTCGATGCCGGATGGGCGCAAGACCTTCCTCCTATCGTCTTTCGCCAGGAACCCCATGTCTGGGCTTACCGAGTCCCAATCCGAGCCCGATGACCGAGGCCAACGGAGGAGGTCGAACCGCTGGCTACCGGGTAGAGCATCATTGACACGTCCTCCGACCGCCAGAAGGACGACCCATCGCTGTGCGGGTGGCGGCGTGGTTAGGATCGCTCCGGCCGCCAGCGTCAGCGAAGCCGGGAGACGCCCCTGCCCACGCCCACCAAGCCTATGAGAAACCTATGAAGTGCAGGTGAACGAGAAGGTGATAACCGGTGAACACCGGGTGAACAGGAGCGGATGGATCAGCGCGTCCTGGCCGAATCTATGCTCTGGGCGGTGGCTACAGCGCCACCGCGATCACCCCCAGCCACCAGAGGGCGAGGAAGACAAGGAGGGCGGTGGCGATGCCCCCGGCGGGGTAGTAGCCCCAGCCCCGGCTGTACGGCCAGACCGGCCAGGCCGCGAAGATCAGCACGACGAGCAGGACCCAGAACAGCACCCAGAACATGGGCCGCCTCCTTCATCCCTAGCTAGTACGGGTAGCGGGGATAGGCGTAGCCGGGACCCCAGTAAGGCCCGTAGCCCCACCACCCATAGACATCGCCGTAGTAGTCGTAGTCATAGGTCAGCTCGGGGTCGTAGGGCG
>JAUJMG010000559.1 GCA_030446955.1 Thermomicrobiales bacterium | reverse complement strand
ACCTGCCCGGCCTTGCTCGTGGAATACGCGACCGCGCCGGGGTAATTGAAGTTGCGCGACCCGTTGACGGAGGAGACGACCACGATCGCCCCGCCCTGGCGCTTGAGCAGCGGCTGGCTCGCCCGGGTCGTCAGGAATGTGCTCGTCAGGTTGGTGGCGAGCGTGTGGTTCCACTCGTCGAGCGTCAGGTCGTCGAGCGGGGCGAACACGCCGTTGGCGCCGGCGTTGGCGACCACCAGATCGAGCCGGCCCCAGGTCTCCTCAATCCGGGTGACCGCATCCGCCAGCTCGGCTTCGCTGGTGACATCGGCGCTAAGCCCGAGCGCCTGGCCGCCGGCGTCGATGACCGCCGCACATGCCTCGTCGATCCGGTCCTGCTGCCGGGAGAGCACTGCCACCGACGCCCCCTGGCGCCCTAGCTCGATCGCCGTGGCGCGGCCGATCCCGGAGCCGCCGCCGGTCACGAGCGCGACCCTGCCCGCAAACTGTCCATCGTCCATCTCGTCTCTCATCCTTGGTCGTGCATGCGATCGGTCATGTCCAATTACGCAGGTCTCGCTTCTCGAAGGCGCGAGGGAAAGCCCATCCTCCGGACAGCAATCGCGTCGGGTTAAAGAGACCAGCCCGACCGCCGATCTGGCCACCTGAACACGCGTACACCTACTCCGCTCGGCGCAATGGTTCGCGACGGCTGGAGAGCCCCGCATGACCACTGGCGCCTGGACCCGTCACCCAATCTACCCGCTGGCCGTTACAATCCGGAAGCGGAACGCTACGTGCGACAACGCAGGACGCAGACCTTCGGGTGAGCGGTTTCCGGAACCCGCGGTCGATACGGGTCCGGCCGGCCCATGGCCACCCGGATATCGCGGCAGGCAGATCATCTCACCGCCGTCGAGCACGCGCATCCGTCCAGAGAGTGAGACGCATGGGACGCCCAACCATCACAGAGGACCAGAGGGAGATGGCGATCGTGTTGCTGGCCAACGCGATGCGCAAGGATGCCCACCTGCGGGCCCGCGCCCACCATCTCACGGAGCAGGACACCCCCCTGCACCATGGCTTGGCGAAACGGCGGACCGAGCCATCGCAGCGCTATGTCGAAGGCATGCGCGACCTCCTCCGAGTGCTGTTCCTCGATGGCCATGCGGTGGCGGAGGAGTGCCTGGAAGAGGCGTATGCCCGGGCGCTCGGCGCTTCCACCACCTACGTCGCGAACGGTGGGAACGGCACCCAGTACCACTAGAAGCGCGTGGCACAACCATCTCGAAGCCAGCCAGCCAGCCAGCCAGCCGGGGCAGGGAGGGGGTGCATTCCCGCGTCTCCCGTGGCGTGACGCCGGAAAGTTCCGCGCACGCCACGGGAGAACCGTTGACAGGTCTTGTGTTACGCGCGTTTAGTCATCCTCCTCCTCTTCCTCGGCTTCTTCGTCGGCGGCCCCGCCTTCTGTCTCCTCCTGGTCCGCCGCGCCGGCCCCTTCCTCATCCTCCTCGTCGTCTCCCTCGCCGCCACAACCCGCGAGGCCGGCAAGCGTCAAGGTTCCGCCCAGGAAGGACAGGAGCACTCGCCGTCGCGGGAGAGCGGTGCCAAGAAGATCACGATCGTTGTGCAGATGGTGGGTCATGGACGTACCTCAGGGGGATCGCTCCATAGAGGGCCAAAGGGGCCTTCGATGGTGACGACGTGGTTCGCTGCCCGGCGCATCCAGGCCGGATTCCGAAATGGTACTTCGCTGCATCACCGCCGGAGCGGCGGCGCTGACTGAAGTGGGGTCGGACCCGCAGGGGAGCGTCCCACTCACCGTCGCGGCCCAGGCAATCGTGAAAGGAGTGTGAACCGCGCTCCGGGCGGGAGTCTCTGGAGGGCAAGGCCAGGTCATGGTCCCCCAAGATCCGGACTTGCCGCGTTCGTCACCCTGCTCATCAACCAAGGTCGCCATCATTTTTGAGACATCTTGGAGCTGTAACACGCCGGAATTACAGTGTCGCCCCTTGGCGCACCGCTCTTACAGGCCCCGGTAGCCTAGGAGCGTTGACCGTCGTGATGCCGATCTGTCTCGCCTGAAACTTGCGACGAGCGTTGCATATGCTTGCGGTTGGCAGACTTGCGGACACGCCGCGGCTCCTGGATTGAACAATCCTGGGCGTTGGGGAAACCATGCACACTGTTGATGTCGTCGTGACCTGCCTGGCACTGCTCGCCCTGGTCATGGTGTTGTTCAGCCATGGTATTCGGCTGCACTGGATCGACGAGCCGATGCTGGCTCTCCTTCTGGGTGTGCTTATCGGGCCGGTTGGGCTGGGCTGGCTAGACCTGGCGAAGTATGGAGGTGAGATCGCTATCGTCGAAACCGTGGCAAGGTTCACGCTGGTGATTGCCCTGGTGATCGTTGGAGTGGAATTGCTCGCGTATCTCCCCTCGCACTGGCAATCGCTCGCGGCGCTCGTCTTCGGTGGCCTGGTGCTGATGTGGGGCATCAGCAGCCTGCTGGTCGGCTGGATTCTTGGGATCGGTGTCCTGCCGGCGCTCCTGATCGGCGCGGTGCTGGCGCCGACCGATCCAATCCTCAGCGCCACGGTATCCAATGGCAGGGTCTCGCGAGAAAACCTGCCGGAGCAGATGCGGCACCTGGTGGCAGCGGAGTCGTCGGCCAGGCACGGGCTGGGGCTACTCGTCCTCTTCCTCCCCGCCCTGCTCATTACCGAGCCGGACGCTGAAGCATGGCGCCACTGGCTGACTGACGTGCTCCTCTGGAAAGGGGTGTTCGCCGCCCTGGTGGGCGCGGGAGCTGGATACATCGTCGCCCGCATGCTGCGCTGGAGCGAGACCCGGGACTGGACGGAGGCGCCGACCGGGCCGCTCCTCCCCCTGCTCCTGGTCCTGGCCCTGGGGCTGTCCGCGCTGGTCGAGTTGATGGAGAGTGACGGTGCCCTCGCCGTTTTGGTCGCCGGGGTCGTCTTCGCGAGGATGTATATCGGCCGGGATTCAAGGGAAGCGGTGGATCATCAACAGCGCCAGTACGAGCATCTGCTCAAGCAGGTGCTCCAGGTACCGGTATTCGTGCTGCTTGGCACGGCCCTGCCGTGGTCGGAATGG
>JAUJMG010000558.1 GCA_030446955.1 Thermomicrobiales bacterium | reverse complement strand
CGCCAGCGCTGCGAGGTGGGGAGGCGGGCGATCTCCGTGTGACCCACGGCAGACTCCAGTCAAGAACAGATGTTCTAATAGAGTGTCATTCAGCGTACCGGATCGGGGCGAGCAAGGGAATAGGCCGGTCGGGGGAGGAACCATCCGAGCAGCAGACGGGACAGGCGAGGTTGGGGGACTTGCTTTGTGTGTCGCGAGAGCGAACATCGGACGGCCGCGTCCGAGAAGCGATGACGCCGAGCCAACGGGGCAATACGGGACGAGCGGAGGAGCAAGAAAGATGAAGGGCAAGGGACAATTCGGGACAACGGCTGCCATTCGGGTGGCGATTTACTGCCGGGTCAGCAGCGCCGGGCAGGAGGACAACTCGAGCCTCGGGACGCAGGAGGCGCGCTGCCGGGATTATGCGGCAGAACGCGGCTGGGCTGTGGTCGACGTCTACCGCGAGGTTCACACGGGCGCGGAACTCTTCGAGCGGCCGCGGCTAACCGCCCTCCGGGAGGCGATCCGGGCCCGGGCGGCGGACGTGGTACTGGCCCATGCCCTGGACCGGGTCAGCCGCAACCAAGCCCACCTTGGGTTCCTGCTGAGCGAGTGGGACCACCTTGGCGTCCGCTTAGCCTTGGTCACGGAAGATCTGGCTGAGACGCCTGAAGGGCGCTTGCTCCAGAGCGTGCGCGGCTTCGTCGCCGAGATGGAACGCCTCAAGATCGCCGAACGAACCCAACGAGGGGTTCGCGCGCGGGTAGCGGCCGGGAAGCCGCTGGCCGGCTGGAAGCCACCCTATGGCTACCAGTGGGCGGACCAGGACAAGTCGCGGCTGGTGGTCGACGCCGAAACCGCGCCGGTGGTGCGGCGCATCGTCAGCGAGATGGCTGGGGGCACGTCGCTCCGGGGCATCGCAGCCGGCCTGATGGCGGACGGAATTCCATCGCCGACCGGTCAGCACCGCTGGTCGGTCTCCACCCTCACGGATCTCGTGGCCAATCCCACCTATGTTGGGGAGCGACGGGCATTCCGGGAGCGAGTGGATAAGGTTCGTGGGCGGGGGTGGGTGGTCAGTCCCCGGCCGGAACCCGAACAGGTCATCCTTCCCGCCGGCATCGCACCAGCGCTGATGTCACGGGACGAGCAGGCCGCGGCTCTGGCCCGGCTGGCCCGGAACAAGACCGAATCGACCCGCCGGAACAAGGATCCGGAGGCCACGCTGCTCCGGGCCGGGTTCGCTCGGTGCGGCTACTGCCGTTGCGCTATGCGCGTCAACCACCGTCGCCGCGGCCCCGTCTATCTTTGCAACGACCCCTACGGCCGTCGCGGCTGCCCCAAGCACACCGTGGCTGCTCATGTCCTGGACGGCGCTGTCTGGGATCGCGTCGAAGCGGTGCTGCGGAATCCCGAGATCATCGCGACCGAGGTCGAGCGCCTGCGCGCATCCGGGAGCCCCGCTGGGGATGACCTGACAGCGGTGGACACACGGCTGGCCGCCATCGAGGCGCGGCGCCAGCGCGTGGCGCGTGCCGTGGTGGCACTCGAAGACGAGGAGGCCGCCGAGCCTCTGCTTGCCGAACTTGGCGCGCTCGCCGCTCAGAAGCGCGTGCTGGACGCGGAACGAATGTCCCTGGTGACGGTGCAGGCCGGGTGGGAAGCGGACCAAAAGCGGTTGGGGAACCTGAAGGCGTGGTGCGAGCGGGTCGCCGGCAACCTTCAGGCGCTCGGATATTCTGACAAGCGGGACGCGCTCACAGCGCTCGGCGTGGAGGTCCACGTCTGGCGTGCCGAACACACCCCGCGGTGGCAGATCACGATGCGGATCGATGACATTGTGTTCGCTACCGCTGGAGCTGGCGGTAGGCGGCGGCGAGGTCGGCGTGGCGGCCCTTGTACTCCCAGGCGAAGGCGCCGCGCTTCCAGACGTCGGCAAAGCCCTGCCCGCCGCCGGTCTTGGCGGCGCCGCGCTCGAAGGCGTAGTGCTGCCCGGAGGGATCGGCCTGGGCGGGCGTGGGCTGGTCGAAGAGGCGGCAGAGGTCGATGAAGTGCTCCTGAGCGGCGGAGCGCTCCTTAAGGGCGCTGCCGCGCCATTTGGCCTGGAACTCGGGAAGGTTCATCCGGTCATTGCCTCGGGGACGTGGCGGCGATGCCGTGCGGGGCGCCCGCGGGGAAGGCAGGCGAGGAGGATGGGGAAGTCCGGCGGCGCCGGGCGGCATTATCGCCCATGTTGCCGGCATCGCCTGCGGACGGACGGGGAGTTGGGGGCAGGTTCGGCGGGGGGAGCGGAAGGTTCATAGATGGAAAAACCGACCACCCGCACCGGACCTCTCCGGTGCGGGTGGTCGGTGCGGTGTCGCGTTGACGCGAAGCGTCGGGAGCTAGGCGTTCCGGCGCAGGCGGAACGAGATCGCGCACCCGATGGTCGCCACGAGGAGCAGCACGGCGATCATCCACGCGTCCATGCCGGTCGCACCTTGCTCGCTGCCGGCTCCGGTGTTCGGCAGCGCCTGGGTGGAGGTGCCGGTGCCGGACGTGGTGCCCGTCTGGCTGCCACCGCCGGTGTTGGTGCCGGTGTCGGTGTCAGTGTCGTCGTCATCGTCGTCGCCGCCGTCCTGCGTCGGCGTTGCGTCGTCGTCGCTCGGCGTCGTTGCGACGGCGGTGGCCGTGGCGGCCACGGTCGCGGTGACAGCGGTGGTCGCAGTCGCCGTCTCGGTGGCGGTGGCGGTCGCCGTCTCAGTCGTCGTCGGCGTCGCCTGAGCGCCCACCTTGCCCGCCTGAGCGAAGCCGAAGGCGAGCACAAGTGCGAGGAACAACGGCGCGATCGCGCGCTTCATGTATGGAACCCCTTCCTTCCATCCCTCTGTTCTTGTCGAGACCCGGTGTCGCGACCGGCAAAGGTTCTCACGTGGCGGGTCCCGGGTCAAGGCTGCCAGACCTTTCGGGTACGGGCTGGCGAGCGACCGGCAGTTCCGGAGGGCGGTGGCCGAACGCGCAATGACGGGCTCAGTTGACGAGGGTTCCGGCAGCGCCTATACTCTCCGCGCCGCGATGACCCCTGCCCAGGTGGCGGAATCGGCAGACGCGCTAGCTTGAGGGGCTAGTGCCCGTT
>JAUJMG010000557.1 GCA_030446955.1 Thermomicrobiales bacterium | reverse complement strand
TCGGGTTCTGGGCGGATGTCGTGCCAAGCCTGTAAGGAATGGAGCGAGAACACCAGGGGAGGAACGCGATTTCGTCGCCTCCGGCATGCTCGGAACACCAACGTTTCTGATCCAGAGACAACCACTGCGGGAGCAGGGTGAGTATCGTGAATGAAGCGCAATGTGCGAGGTAATAGAGGAGAACGACATGAGCGATCGAAATCAGCAACCAGAGAACATGGACACCAGCGAACGTATGGTGACCCTGGCCGGAGCGATGACGGACGCAATGAAGCACCAGGCCAAGAGCGAGCATGAGACCAAGCACGGAGCTCGGTTCACCATGGATCTCAGTACCGTGGAGGCGCTGATCGAGGATTGGCCAGATGCCCCGAAACGTGGTGCCCGGCAGATGCTGGAACAGTACGGGCCTCCCCAAGAGGCGACACCGACAAAGCTGTTCTGGTACAGCGCCGGACCTTGGAAGCGAATCGTCGTGACCAGCGACGTGGTGACCCACAACTTTCCTGCCCCACACAGCGACTTTCTCACCCAGTACATTGACTACCAGGTCCCCCCGGAGAAGTTTGACGATATTGCTCGCTTCGATGGCAGTTGCCTGCTTGACCGAACAGCGGGCGAAGCAGGCGCGCGCTGCGATTCCGAGGCAGCGAACACGATCACCCTCAACCTGATGCACGATATCGTCACCGGCACGACGACCGTGGAGGAAGCGCGGGAGACGTTCGGAGACGTCATGGTGGCGTACACGCTGGGCCGTTCTGCCCCGTACGCCGAGCGCTTGCAGTTTGCGGTGGCCGAAGGGGGAACGGAGGACGAGGACGAGCGCGTCATTGATGCCGCCACGCTTGGGCAGCAGACGGCGGGGAAGGTCAAGGATCTGCTGACCAGCGACGAAGAATCATCAACGGGGTAGACCTGGGTTAGTGGGCTATCCCTGTCCTCCTGAGCCTGCGCTGGCGAGCATCTGGATCTGCGAGAGATCGACCCGCCCATCAGGGTAAGTCATACGTGCTACCCAGGTGTGGTGGCAGGCACTCACCATGGACCTGGAAAGACACGTCAACGCCGCCACGCGGTCATAACGAGAAGCGCCCGGATAGACGGACTCTCAATCGGCGCCCGTTGACCGCGAGCGCTCATCCTCGGTGTCGAGATAGGTCTGGGGCGTGGTGTTGATGGTGAGCGTGAAGACATCGGGCAGGATGGTCTCCTCAGGACCAGCCGGACCCGGGCATCTAGGTAGCTTTTTCGACGCGCCTGTTCCAGGGCCTGCGTGTCCGGGGCTCGGCGCCCCAGCTGATCGGCCCCTTGGCGGAGATGGTGATGAGCGATGCGCTCGATCGCGACGCTCGGGGGCCCTTCAGTGAGGGCGGGGAAGTCGGTAGGTGAGAGTAGGGCGCGGCCAAGCGTGAACGACCTCCAGGAGATCAGCCAGAGCGACCACGAGCGCCCGATCGTCGTCCGGCACGTGAAAGTAGTGGAGCAGAGGGTACTGCGCCTCCGCCTGTACGACACGCGCCAAGCTGGAGGTGGTGCGGACCAGCCAGTCGCGGATGTCTCGCTCGGCGCCCGCGCACGCCGTGGCGATCAGGAGATCCACGGGATCACCACCATCGCCGCGCCCCACGAACCGCGAGATCTCCAGGGCCAATGCCGTTGTTCGGTTCAGGGCCGCGTAGATCGAGAGCAGATAGGTGATCCCGACGCTGAAAAGCATGAAGCCGTGCGCCGCCTCCGACACCGCAACGAGCCGCAGGGCCCCACTGTGGGGAACGACATCGCCGATCCCGAGGGTGGTGGCCGAATAGCCGCTGCGGTACAGGACCTTCAGCCACGCAGGGAGAACCCCCGTTTCGGCCGGGGAAATGAGAAACGTCTCGGCCCAGGGATAGTAGAGCAGCGCGTAGCCCACGACCAGGAGCGCCCCCAGACCATGGCCGTGAGCGGGACGAGTAGAGGACCGATGGGGCGCGAGCCAGCGCCGGCGTCGGTCCGGGGGAAGGTGATCACCGAACCGGTTCCAGCCCGCCCAGGACGCGGCGTAGAGCCGCCGCGAGAGCGGCCCTGCCGGGCCACGGGGAACTAGAGCGGGTTGCGTGGGGGATTGACATGACGGCAGCGTGTCATCAGACCACGAGGGTATTCCCGCGATCTCCGTGAGCGGTCGGTGCAGGCCGTGGCGTCCGGCCTGTCACCAACTGAGATCCAGCGTGCAACAGGCGTCAGTCCCAACAGCATCAGCCGATGGAAACGCAAGCAGGCGGCTGGGGCATCCCTTGAGCCCGGGCGAGCACCGGGGCCGCGCCACAAGGTCAGTCACGATGACGAACCGGCGCTTCGGGAGCAGGTCGCGGCCCATCCGGACGCGACGCTGGCCGAGCACTGTGCGATGTGGAGCCAGACGCATGGAGTCCTCAGTGTGCCGACCATGAGCCGGACCCTGGCCCGACTCGGTCTGCCACTCAAAAAAAAGACCCTGATTGCCACCGAGCAGGATGCCGGGGCCCGGGCCGAGTGGCGGGAGGAGCTGGCGGCACTCGCCCCGGAGTCCCTGGTCTTTCTCGATGAAACCAGCACCCAGACGGTGATGACGCGACATCAGGGTCGGGCACCACGGGGACAGCGGGTGGTGGGGCACGTACCACGCCATCATGGACCGAATGTGACCTGCCCGGCCGCAGTGACCCCGACCGGCATGCGTGTCCCGTGCGTTGTTGGAGGGGCGGTGGATGGGCCCCTCTTCGTGCGCTGGATCCGGGAATGGCTGGTGCCGACCCTGGCACCGGGCACGACCGTTGTCCTGGATACCCTGAGCGTCCACAAGAACCCGGACGTCCGGACGGCGATCGAGGGGGCGGGCTGCCACCTGCGTTTTCTCTCGGCCTATTCCCCGGATTTCAACCCGATCGAACTCGTCTTCGCCCACCTCAAGACCCATCTGCGCGCGACGGGGACCCGCACCTTTGAGGCCTTGGTAAAGGCCATTGGTGCTGGCCTCGATCAGGTCAGTGCTGCCGACATTCGAGGCTATTACCGCCATTGCGGCTACCCCCTGCCAGCCGTATCCGACTACCAACATCCATGAAAACCGCTATAA
>JAUJMG010000556.1 GCA_030446955.1 Thermomicrobiales bacterium | reverse complement strand
CTGATCGGCAACGACGGTGGGCAGGTGGGCGACGCGATCGTGGCGGAGGCGCGCCGGTGGCCGGCCGACCTCCTCGTGCTAGGCGCCCATAATCGCGGCCTCTTAGACCGGTTGCTGGTCAGCGTGGCCGAAGGCGTTATTGGGGAGTCGCCCGTGCCGGTCCTCCTGCTCCGCGCATCCTGAGCAAGGGTGGCTGTCAGGGGTGGTGCGTCACTCGGAGACGACCGTGCTCATCTGCCAGCTCCATGGCGAGCGCCGTCCTTCGGGGCGGCGTTTCGCTTGCGTTCCGTTCCACCGTCGGCGATGCTGCCCACCCTTGCCCCGCATTGACCAGGACAGGACGTCCCGTCCAGGACGTCCAGGACAGGACATGGATACTCCCGATCCACGCGGCGGCGTTCCCCTTCACGAAGCGGCGGAGATCCTTGGTGTCACCGTGGAGTTGCTCCGCAAGCGTGCGCAGCGGAAGACGGTCCCAGCCTACAAGGTCGATGGCCGCTGGTACGTGGTTCTGGAGGGAAGCCCCACTGTCCAGGACACGACGTCTCCCGGTCCTGTCCAGGACAGGATGACCAGTCCAGGACAGGACTAACCCCACCACGCTTCTTCCGTCGTCTCGCCGGCTGCCCGCTCGCAGTTGGAGGCGATTCGCGACGAGTGGCTTCGTCCCTTAGTCGACCGGATCGGCGAACTGGAGCGCGAGGCCGGCGAGCTTCAGGAGCGGGTCCGTGGGGTCGAGCGGGAGCGCGAGGCGGTCCAAGCCGAGCGGGATGCTGCCCTCGCCGAGGTCGCACGACTCACGGCCGCTCAGGATGCCCCTGTCGCTGCACCATTTGCCCCAGGTGAGGCGCAGCCGGCGGACACGGCTCCTGATGATACCCCTGCATCGTCACACGCCCCGTGGTGGCGTCGATGGTTTGGGCTTGATCGGTAGGTGAGAGGGGGCAGGGCGATGGGCCATCAGCCGATCTTCTCAGGGGCATCGCACCCGGCTCCATCACGGCGGCGAGCTATCCCTATCCTGGCCGGCCTCTTCGTCGTCTTTGGCGGTGTCCTGCAAGGCGTCGGTGCCAACATCCAGCGATATGCGGATCCGGACACAGCATGGGGCGGGCTTGGTGTGGCGATCGGGCTTGCGCTCTCGCTGTGGTTCGTTCGACACCTTGGCTGGTGGCTGGTGCTTTACGTCCCGGCCGCCATCGTGGTGATGATTCCCATTGCGATGGCCACAGAGATTGAGACGGGCGCGCTGGTCCGCGACATCGTTGATCGCGCCAATGAGCCGAGCGAGTGCAAGGGCTGGCAGGACCTCACTGCGAACCTGGCCCCCCTCTCCGCCAGCGTCAGGGCCTACTTTGATGACCTCAACAGGACGACAAGCCCGGGCCCCGATGATACTCGCCGGTGGTCATTTGAGGCCGCGACGCTCCGTCAGCAGTTCGAGGCCCTACACCACCCACCAGTCCTCAACACCTATGTCGCTCTCGCTGTTCAAGCATTCCGCCTCTACGAGCAAGGATTCGGGGCGATGGCGAACGGGGACTACGATCGCGGGCAGCCCCTTTTGGAGCAAGGTGACAGCGCCGTGACACAAGCTCAAGAGGCCTTCCGTAGCGCCAATGCGGTCTGTGCAAACTGACCCCCCTCCCCTCCGCTTGCCACGACATCACGCCGGCCCACCCCCACTCGGGGACCCCCCCCTCTATCCTCCCAAGGGGCGGCGGGAGCCGAGGAGGAGGACCGGAGCACATTCGCAGGTGGGGGTAGGTAAAGCGTTTGTGGAAGGGGCCCACTCCGCCCGGCGACCGCCACCCCCAGCACCCCGTCGTTATGTCGATGTTAATATACGATGATGCCGTAACCGTGGCGTTGTGACTCGGTCTGCTAGACTCACGGCATGCGTGATATGGACTCGGCCGACCCTATCAACCTGGCGCGTCGGCCCACCCGTGACGAGGCGTATGCCTCCTATGCCGGCGATGCCTGCCGCTCTCTCAAGACCACGGCCGCTCTATTGAAGGTGCCCCTCGGGACCATCAACCGCTGGGCGGTGGAAGAGCACTGGGCCGCCACGGTGAAGGCGGAGGACGAGGCCCGCACCCTTCTCATGCGGGCCGATACGGACGCCAAGTTGATCAAGAACCTGGCGCGGCGAATCGCCCGAATGGAAGAACTCAGCGAGCAGAGCGTCAATCTGGCCGTGGCTGAGAGCGCGACCCGCTACCTGCTGGGGATCTCGGGGATGGTTCCCATGACGCGTTCCCAGGTGCAGGTCCAGCCGGCACCGGTGATGCGGGACCCCAAGGACCTGGCAACCATGACCGACGAGGAATTGGACGCCCAGCTCCGGCGGGATCTGACTGCCGGCTGAGGCCCTTGATCTGGAGGTCGCTGTGGACTCCTCACGCCCGGACACTCGGACACTGCGGCCCTTGCCCCCCTCAAGTCACCACGGCACCCGCTATGACCCGGAAACCCGCGAGCTGGCCTACCAGCTCTACGCCTTTAAGCACGGCCGCAACGCCGAAGCGGTGGCCCGGGAACTGGGCGCCGACGAGGGGAAGTGTCCGGGCTTGGAGGGGCGCACCGTGCGCCGCTGGGCGGTCGAGGGGGGGTGGGCCGATCGGGCCGACCGGGAGATCCGGGAACTCGCCCCCGCCATCCATGCGGCGAACGTCGCCAGTCTCATTGCCGGATCAGCCGAGGCGGTCCAGGCGGTTCGGGAGATCCAGCGTGGGGAATTCAGGGACCCTCAACACGCAGCCGTCCGACTCAAGGCGGCCGAGATCACCTTGAACAGGACGGGATACCCTGGCATGGCGAAGGTGCAATTGACGGGCGACAGCGGTCAACCTCAGACGGACTACACCGGCTTAGACATGGCGGAAATCATCGAGCGGCAGCGGAAGTTCCTCGAGCGGGGGACCTAACCCATGGCCCCCTATTCGTATCCCGACATTCCTCCCGATGAGTGGATCCGCCGCATCGCCGCGGCCGCTGAACGCTACCGCTCTGGTGACGTGGACCACACCCTCTGCCGCGTCGCCTTCGGTGGTGACACCGCCCTGTTCTGCGAAGTGATGAAGCGGATCCTCCTCGGCACGGC
>JAUJMG010000555.1 GCA_030446955.1 Thermomicrobiales bacterium | reverse complement strand
GCGACCCGGGATAATCACCTGGATGGTCTCCCCGGACCACACCGTAAATGCCGGCTCCGCACTCGCCGGGTCGGTCGGAGCGTAGACGCGCCCTTGCGGTCGGAAGCTGCGATCATCGGGCGGATTCGAAAAACAGGACATAGATGAGCCGGCCATTTTCGAGGCTGTCGCCAAAGCCGGGACCGGCCGTGTGCCAGAGCCACGGCCGCAGCAGGACGAGGCGGTTGAACCGCATTGGGACCTGCATGATCATCTCCCATTTCGAAGGATCGAGCGTGTCCTGCTCGACGATGTCCCGGTGCATCTCCTCGAAGGAGGAATAGCCGTGGGCGCGCCATTGCTCCGGAGCCGTCAGCGCCCGGTCCGTCCCCGTTCGGATGTGACGGAAAAATTCGGTACCCCCCTGGCAATCCTCGGGCCTGCTTAAATAGAGGATCCCGGACCAATGTGCGGCATCCGCATGCACTCTCGCCTTTCCGACGTCGGTGCCGAGAGTGATTCGAAACTTGCCATGGGATTGAGGCGGGGAGAGAGGCCTCAAAGGCTCGTCGACAATGTGGGAGACCTCCTCCGCAAGCCCCGGGATGTTCAGGCGCTGAAGCGAGTTGCGCCCCGGAAACGGGGCCTCGTTGTCGGGATAATCGAGCCGCAATGCCGCCTCCCGTAGGGCAGCAGCGTTGTCCAGGAATTCGTCCACAATGATCAGCGAGCGATGCATTCGTCAGCTCCATCATCCGTCACAGCACATAGGAGTCGAAACTTCCGACCGCCAGTGACCGGCGAACGGAGCGTTTCGCGGGTCTTGGCTGCTTGGATCACATGCGAAGTTTCGGTTGCGCTTGGCCTTTGGTCGTGAAAGCGTTGGTTAACCCGAGAGGAACCCAAGATGCGCGCGCCTTTCTCCCTTCCAATGCTCCTGCTCTGCTCCGCGGCAATTGCCGCGCCCCTGCCGACGCCCCCGCGACCGATCACCAGCCCTACGTCTCTTACCTCGCCGACCAATCCTTCCGCCCGTCCGGTGCCGCTGGAAGATCTGGTCTATTCGAGGAACATCGGCTCGGTCGCGTGGAGCGCGGACGGCCGGCAGATCTTCCTGGTGACCAATCTTACCGGCCGGATGAACATCTGGCGGATGGATTCCAGCGGGAGCTGGCCGGTTCAGCTGACCCAGTCCGATGACGTCCAATCCAACCTTGTGGTGTCGCCTGATGGAAAGACGCTCATTTTTGCGCAGGACAAGGGCGGAAACGAATTTCATGACCTCTACGCCGTGCCCACGGCCGGAGGCCCGGTCACGAAGCTCACCGACACGCCCGACATGCGTGAGAACGGTGCGGTCATTTCACCCGATGGGCGCAGCCTTGCCATTTCCACGAAGAGGAAAGTGGACGGGCAGGTGAATCTTGCGGTTCTGGATCTCGCCACCCGCCAGGTGCGCTGGCTCACCGCGGAGAAGGACCCGCAGCGCCGCTGGAGCGCTGTCGGCTGGGCCGACGGCGGCAGGACGATCATCGCCAACCGCACCAACGCCAACCAGACGGGCAGCGAGATCTGGTCGGTCGATGCAGCCTCGGGGAGCGCCCGCATGTTGGCAGGAAAGCCCGACACCCGGTTCATTGCCGCCGATGTGTCGGCGGACGGCCGCACCATTGCTGTCAGCTCCAACGACAACAGCGCGCAGCTTCGGGCAGGGATCCTCGACGTTCCGACGGGCAAATGGCGCTGGCTGAAGCCGACGCCTTGGGAGCAGACCGCGGCGGAGTTGTCGCCCAACGGCCAGACGATGATCGCTCGAACCGTGGTCGACGGCAGATCCGAGCTCTCGGCGGTTGATGTCAGGACCGTATCCGAGCGCCGTCTCGACTTGGCGCCCGGCTTGAACTCCGTCGTCGGCGATCCAGCCTTTTCACCGGATTCCCGGCGGCTTCTCGTGCTCCACTCGGGCGCCGATACTCCCGCCGACATTCATGTGGTCGATACCGCCAGCTGGGACGCAAAGCCCCTGACCCGGATGGCGATGGCAAGCCTTGACCCCACGATCCTGCCGAAGTCGCAGATCGTCACGTACAAGAGCTTTGACGGCACTCCGATCAGCGCGATCGTGACGATGCCGTTCAACCTTCGCCGCGACGGCACCAACCCCGCGATCGTGATTCCTCATGGCGGCCCCACGGGGCAGAGCCAGGACGGCTTCAACCGCAACGCGACCGCCTTTGCTTCGCGTGGCTTCGTCGTGATTCAGCCGAACTTCCGCGGCTCCACCGGCTACGGAAAAGTGTTCCAGACGGCCAATTACCGGGATCTCGGCGGCGGAGACCTCAAGGACACGCTCGCGGCCAAGGATTTCCTGGTGAAGTCGGGATATGTGGATGCCAAGAAGGTCGGGATCACCGGCGGGTCCTATGGCGGCTTCATGACCCTGATGGCCCTCGCCAAAGCCCCTGACGCATTCGCGGCGGGCGTACAGAGCTACGGCATCATCAACTGGCACACGATGTGGCAAACTGCCGATCCGCTGCTCCGCGAGTATCTTTTCTCGCTGATGGGCGATCCGGCCCAGGTGAAGACTGTCTACGACGCCGCATCCCCGATGACATACATCGCGGCAACCAAGGCTCCATTGCTTTCGCTTCAGGGCGAGAACGACATCCGGGTTCCCCGCGGTCAGGCTCAGGAAGTGGCAAGCGTCCTGGAGGCGAAGGGGAACACCATCGAGACGGTCTTCTATTCCGAAGAAGGACACGGCTTCCAAAAGCGCGAAAACCAGATCGACTCCATGCGGAGGACGGTGGCTTGGTTCGAGCGCTACCTGAAGAGTGGGGCCACATCGAACTAGCCTCTTGGTGGTAGCCTCGCTCGCGCTCCTGGCACGTGCCATCGCCGCAGCACCTCTCGTTGCGCGTCCGTCAGTTTAGCAACGGCGTCGGGATCCACTGGGTCAATGTAGGGCATCGGCAGCCGACCCGGAGGGAACCTCTTGCTGCAGATGAGCGGCGGGGGCAAAGCAGGCAATGGCCACGAATGTCGAGGGCGGCTGCCATTGCCGCACGGTCCGGTTCAAGGCGGAAGTGCCGGATGCGGTCGAGGTGCTCGACTGCAATTGCTCGA
>JAUJMG010000554.1 GCA_030446955.1 Thermomicrobiales bacterium | reverse complement strand
GGCGACGCAGACACCTCCGTCTGGCCGCTGGTGATCGAGGACAGCCTCCGCCTTGCTGAGGACGAGGGATTCACCACCTACGTGACGTCCGGCCTTGCCCTCAACCACTTCCCGCTCAACAACACCCACCCGATCCTTTCGGACAAGCGCGTGCGGCAAGCGATGATGCATGCCATTGATCGCCAGGCTGTCATCGACGACATCTTCAGCGGCGCGGCCAAACTCGCCACGGCAAATCTCTCCCCGGCGCTGGAGGCGTACTACACCGCCGACGTGCCCCAGTACCCATACGACCCGGAGCGGGCCGCTGCCCTCCTTGAGGAGGCCGGATGGACCATGGGCGGCAATGGGATGCGCGAAAAGGAGGGTCAGCCTCTCACCTTCACCTGTACCACCATCACCGGTGACCAGGCGCGGCGACCGGAGGCCGAGGTCGTCCAACAGTATCTGCGCGAAGTCGGCATCGACATGCAGCTCACGGAGGCGCCGGTTGCCACGATTCTCGAGCAGATGCGTTCCGGCAAGATGGACGCATCGCTCTTCAACTGGACCTACGGCGGCGACCAGGGCGACCCCGACGCAATGGTCACCCTCCGGTCCAACGGGGTCAACAACTTCTCCCACTTCACGAACGATCGGGTTGACCAACTGCTAGAGCAGGGCTTGACGGCGCTCGACAAAGAGCAGCGGGCGCAGACGTATAAGGAGATCCAGCAGATCGTCGCCGAGGAGGTCCCGTTTCTCTTTATGATGTTCTGGGACATCTACACAATCTTCAACAGCCGTGTCCAGGGACTGCCGCAAGAGATCCTCACCCCGGAGGAGCTCTACACCAGAGCCTATACCTTCTGGATTGACGAGGCATAAGGGAGGCGCCACGATGAGGGCGGGAGGGGAGATTCCCCTCCCGCCCTCAATCCCTGCCCCCTGATCTCAGGAGCGCCCGATGCTCAGGTACGTCGCCCTTCGTCTCCTGCAGGGCCTCGTCGTCGTCTTCCTGGTCAGTGTTGCCACGTTCGTCATCATGCAACTCGCACCGGGCAGCCCGGTCGACATCATGATCGGCGAGGCGCAGGTCACGCAAGAGCAGATCGACGCCATCGAGCGCAAGTGGGGGTTGGACCGCCCCTGGTACATCCAGTATCTGACCTGGCTCGGGAACGTGCTGTCCCTTGACTTCGGCCAGTCAGTGGTCCGAACCGGTGTTCCCGTCGGGGAGATGCTGCTGGAAGCCGCTCCGACGACGATACGTCTCAATCTTCTCGCGCTGGCGATCGCGGCGATCGTTGCCATCCCAGTTGGGGTTGCTGCCGCGGTCAAGCGCTACTCGTTCTTCGACTACGCGAGCATGCTCGGCGCCACGCTCGGCGTCGCCCTCCCCAACTACTGGGTCGGGCTGATGCTGATCATTCTTTTCTCGCTCCAGCTCGGCTGGTTACCGCCCTTCGGCTCCGACTCCTGGCAGGGATACGTGCTGCCCGTAGCGGTGCTGGCGTTCGGGGAGATGGCGGTGCTGGCCCGGATGGCGCGGGGCTCAACCGTTGAGGCTCTTGGCCAGGATTTCGTCACGGTTGCCCGGGCCAAGGGTCTGCAAGACAACGTCGTGATCGGGCGCCACGTCGTCCGCAACGCGCTGCTGCCGGTGGTGACTCTTCTCGGCTACCGACTCGCCTTTATCCTCAGCGGAACGATCGTGGTCGAAACGGTGTTCGCCTGGCCTGGGATTGGACGCCTTTTCATTGATTCGATCTACCGTCTCGATTACCAGGTCGTCCAGGCGATTGTCCTGCTCCTGTCGGTCATCGTGGTGCTCGGCAACATTCTGACTGACCTTGCCTACGCCTACATTGACCCGCGCATTCGGATCCGCTAAGAGAGCAGAGGACGCTGATGGCGATTACCCGGCAGCGAACTGCGGCATCACCGCTCGACCGAACGGAGGCCCAGCCAGCGCGCCGGAGCGAGCTTTCCCGCTCCTGGCGGCGCTTCCGACGGTACCGGCCAGGGCTGGTCGGCCTTGGGTTCATCCTCCTGCTCGTCCTAGTCGCCATCTTCGCCAACCTTGTCGCTCCCTACTCGCCGACTGACGGCAACACCCGATTACGCGGTGATTCGCCGAGCCGCACCTACCTCCTTGGCAACGACCCAATCGGCCGCGACGTGCTCAGCCGCCTCATCTATGGCACTCGCATCGCCTTGATCGTCGGCGTGGGCGCCACGGCGATCGCCGCCACCATCGGCGTCACGATCGGTGCCGTTGCCGGCTACTTCGGTGGCAAGGTCGACGCGGGGCTGTCCCGGGTCATCGACGCGCTGATGGCCTTCCCTACGCTGGCGTTGCTGATCACGCTTGCGGCAGTACTCGGGCCAAGCCTCATCACTGTCGTCATCGCCATTGGCACCACGGTGTGGGCATCCTATGCTCGGATCGTCCGCGCCGACGTGTTGAGCCTTCGTGAGCGCGACTACATCCTCGCGGCGCGCTCGATCGGGGCGGGCCCTGGGCGGATCATGGCTCGCCACATGCTCCCGAATGTCGCCGGGCCGATCATCGTGCTCGCCAGCCTGGGTGTCGGCAACATCATCATCCTCGAGTCGGCCCTGTCTTTTCTCGGCCTCGGCGTTCAACCGCCCGCTCCCTCCTGGGGTGGGATGCTTTCGGACGGCCGCGCCTACATCCGCAACTACCCGCACATCGCCATCGCCCCTGGGATCGCGATTACCCTGACGGTCCTCGCGTTCAATCTGCTCGGCGACGGACTGCGCGACGCGCTCGACCCACGCCAGCGAAGCTGACCGACTATCGAGCGACGGTGGAGGACCTTATGGCTCTGGTGCGGGTGGCCGTCGGCGGGATCTCCCACGAGAGCAGCACGTTCGCGACCGTGCCCACCACGCTGGCCGACTTCGAGCAGCGCCATTTCGTCGCCGGCGAGGATCTGCTCGCCAGGTTCACCGGCACCAAGACGGCCATCGGCGGCTTCCTTGACGCGGCAGCGGAAGCCGGCTTCACGGTTGTCCCGACCATTGCCGCCTCAGCTACCCCCGGTGGCCCAGTCACCGCCGACGCAACGCGGGTGCTTGTCAACCGGCTGACGGAGGGCCTGCGCGCGGCGCTGGC
>JAUJMG010000553.1 GCA_030446955.1 Thermomicrobiales bacterium | reverse complement strand
GGTGCTCCGCGGCGTAGAGCACGCAGTCCGCCACGACGCTCGGCTGATAGAACGGCGGCGGACCTTGCGGCTTCACCTCCATCTTGTTCCGAGAGTTATTGAAGAAGGGCGTGTTGATCGTAGCCGGCTTCACGCTCGTGACCGAGATCGGCACCCCCTCCGCGAGCAACTCCCGTCGGAGCGCGTCAACGGCGCCCTCGACCGCGTGCTTCGATGCCGCGTACGCGCTGTGCAGCGGCAGCGAGACGATGCTCTCGACCGACGAGATGAAGATGAGGGCTCCGCGCCCTTCCCGGCGGAGATGCGGGAGTGCCGCCTTCGCGCCGTGCACCTGACCCATGAAGTTGATGTCCATGACGCGCCGGAACTCCTCCAGCGACGTCTCCTCGAAGCTGGCGTAGACCGAGACCGCGGCGACGTTGACCCAGGTGTCGATACGCCCGAAGGTGCTCACGGCCAACGCCGCCACGCCCTCCACCTGGGCGAAGTCCGCAACATCGCACACGGCGGACGCCGCTTGGCCGCCGCGGCCGGTAATCTCCTCAACCAGCGAGGCAAGCCCAGGTTCGCTGCGCGCCGCGACAACCACCTTCGCCCCCCGCTCAGCAAAACGGAGGGCGGTCTCGCGCCCGATCCCGCTTGAGGCGCCGAGAATCACTACGACCTGCTCGCCGATCGGCTTGAGTTGCATCGAGTCCTCCGTTTGACTGCGGCCTCGCGTTGGGCGGGCACCGGCGACGTTGCCGCCGTCCTTCTCGACGTGGGTGAGGCCTCGCCGGTCCGTCATCTGGCCCCGGAAAATGCAAAGCGTGTGCCAGAGAGGCGTCCTGCGACACGACCGCGGCGATGCCCATAGCGTCCAATTGCCGATCCTCGGCCGCGTGACCCCGAACAGCAACCGGGACCGAGGGCGGGGATCAAGCCGGCCATGACCGAGCCGGTGACCCGCGACCCGGACCATTCCCCCTGATAGCAGCCCTTACCAGGCCCGACTGGGCTACGGAGTCCGTTTCGTCGGAAAGTTGAAGCCCTGCCTCCATGGATGGAGGCAGGGCTGTGTCATCACTCGACCGGTGTCTCGCCGTCAGCGGCGAAAGGACGTTGTTGTGTTGCGCTCCTTCTGCGCCTCGACGAAGCTGCGCAGCACCGCGTTCATCCGCGTCTGGTAGCCGGCGCCCTGCGCCTTGAACCACTCGACGACATCTTGGTCGAACCGGACGGTCAGCTGCTGCTTGGGGCCGGGGATCCCCACCTGGACCGTGCTCCAGTCGATCTCGCCTTCCTCGTCGTGGTCGATCGAGGCCTCCAGCTCCTCCTCAGTCATGGCGTCTAGGCGGGCGTAGTCTGTCTGGCCTTCGCCCCGCTCCCGCATCGCCGTCAGCTCATCCGCCGTATAGCGAACGATATGCTCGTTGTTCTGCATCGCGTGCCCTCCTTGCTGAAATGAGTCGGATGGCCTCCCCGCGCCGGGTCCAGACGACCGTGTAGAACCGGCCATCCAAGACGCCCGTGGTGACGAGGCGCGGTTCGTCCGGGTATCGGCTGACGCCGGTGATCACCGGACGGCCGTCGAAGAACACCTCCATGTCTACGAAGTCCACCCCATGCTTGGCGAGGTTGCCCCGACGCTTGGCTTCATCCCACTCAAACTCCATGCCCGGATTATAACGACATCTGTAGTTACACGTCAAGGTGGGAGCGACCGAGTGGGATTTGGACCTCGTTCTAGGAGGGCATGCGTTGAAGGGCGGCCGCGACCGCGGCGAGTAGCACCGCCAGCGCAAACGGCCTGATCGCGACCTTACCCATCTGCCGCCGTCAGCTCACCCGTCCCGACCCCGCTGCCCCGCAGCGCCTCGGCGATCGTCGCCGTCAGCTGGTCGATGTTGAACGGCTTGAGCACCACCCGCACCCCCATCCGGGCCAGGTGGCCGGCCAGCACCTCAACCTCGCCCACCGCCCCGGTGCAGAGGACGATGGGAAGGTCTTTGGTGTCGGGGTCCATCCGCAGCAGCTGGAGCAGGCTCCAACTGGTGTCCTCGTGGGTCCACCTGTAGTCGAGGATGATCAGGTCGGGGCCAAGCTGCTTGATCCCCTCCAAGTCGTGGTCCACGTCGGGCTGGGTCGAGACCCGGAAGCCATCTTCTTCCAGCAGGTCGCGGAAGAGGTCGAGGATCGTGGGGTCGTTGTCGATCGCCAGGATGTGGCACGAGGCGGATGGCTGGGTCGGCACACGGCCTCCGGTGGTGGCGAGATCGTCCCCCAACCGACGGCTACACGAGGGGAGCCTCCCGCGGTGGCGCGGGTGAGGAACAGACGAAGGGACCCCATAGTCACCAGCATCATACGCTCGTAGGCCCCGCCCTTGCGGTGACCGAGGCAACGACCGGTTGCCGGCACCACCAAGGGGACCCACGACGCTACCTGGGCGGGCACCGAGCGGAGACGACGCTGACGACCGAACGCCCGACCCGCTGGATCTGCTGCGGCACGACCTCAAGGGGCCGCTCACGGTGATCCGGGGGCAGACGCAGCTCCTGCTGCGGCGGGCAGCGCGTCTGGAGGGGCTGGACGGGACGGAGCGGGCCTGGCTGCTGGAGCGGGGCGCCCGGATCGACGCCGCCATCATGGCCATGGCTGCCCGCATCGAGCAACTGGGGCGCGAGTCGCAAGCCGCGGAGGACGCGCGGGAGCAGCGTAGCGAGCAGGGACGCTAGGTCAGGCGCGACCAATCAGCCCCTGGATGGCGCCGAGCATCGCGTCAAGGTCGAATTGGCGAGGAAAGCGCGGCCGCCGTAGCGCTCGGCCTCCCCCCGGGCCCGCTCCAGCAGCCGAGGATCGGTCGAGACGACGATCCTTGGGATCTCGCTCGTGGCCGTCTCCTCGTGCAGCCGCTCCAGCAGGTCCCAGCCGGCACGCTCGCCCACGGCCACGTCGATCACGAGCACGTCCGGCCGACGTGCCGTAATCTGCTCGAAGGTGTCCGGGACGAAGGTCGTCGTTGTCACGCGGTAGTGCTCGTCCTGCAGCAGCTCGCGCATGATGTCGAGGACATCGGTGGAGTTGTTGGCGACGAAGACGTGCTGGCGCTCCATCTGGGCGCGCTCGCCCTGCTGCCCCTGCTCGT
>JAUJMG010000552.1 GCA_030446955.1 Thermomicrobiales bacterium | reverse complement strand
ACCCGCACGCCGGCTGGGCCATCCGAGAGCGAGAAGAAGCGGTTTCCGGGCAGGGGCGTCGGCTGCGGGTCGTCCTCCACGCCGAGCTTGCCGCTGACCAGGGCGACCTTCTGTTCGAGCGTCCATTGCTGGAGCAGCGCTTCCACCCGTGCATCGAACGTTGCGTCCCGGCTCCAGGAAACGCCGCGTTCGGTCATGCCGATCCTCTCCTTCGACCGCCGACACACGGTCGGCACGCATGGCCCTCCGTCCACCAACCTGCCGCCGAGAAACGCTGTTGCGAAACGCGCTCCCTAGCACCTCAAGACCCCGCAACAGGGATCGGCGCGTATGGGGAGTGATTGTTTCGACGTGGATTCGGGCGCACACAAGCCCGTCACCATTTATCCCGGCGCGAACTCCACGGCAAGGCTGGCAATTCCCGATTCCTCCGCTTGCGCCGCCCAGCATTGGCCGCGCGACCGGTAGATCATGCAACCAGGAGTGGTCCGGTGCACTGTTCATCACGTGCGGTTCATGGCGGGGGCCGAGTTGCAAGCGTTGGTCGGGAGCAGGGTTAAGGAGGCACTGAAGCCGCAGGGAAGCTGCGATCCGGTCGATCCTCTGGTGTGTTTGAGACTCCGACTCAGGGAGGCGGACAGGCGTAGGGTGCTGAATCCCCCCAAGTACGAATCGCCCGACCGCCGCGGGCCCTTGCCCTGTCCCTTCAGGCCCGGAAGGTGTCGACGGAGGCCTCGGGGGTTTCGGTCGGAAGATCACGCTGATTGTCACCGCCCCGTCGTGGCTCGACACCTTCGTCGGTCGGCTCAGGCGGATCTCCGGACGCCGGTTCAGTCCTATCGCTGTCCGGTGCGACGGTGTCGTCATTCGGCGGGGCTAGCCCGTCAGTTCCCGGCGTGGAAGGTACGCCAGGATCGCCACCGTCAACCGGATTCAGGACGGATTCGACTGCTGAAGTAGGGGTCAAGCCAGCATTGTTGGTGGAATCACCGCCGTTCTGGTTGAGGGCGAACACCAACAGGGAGATGAGCACGATCACGCCGCCGATGATTCCGAGCAGCGTCCGGGACGGGATGGCGCCACCGGAAAGAATCCCGCCACCGGTTTCGCCAGCGTCGCGAGGGGCCAGGCGGACACCGCGTGGAGGGGGAGTGGAACCGGCAGGTACACGTGGCGAAGCCGCTGCTGCGCGTTCGTCTTGTCCCGGTGATTGGGCCACGGCGTCGCGCCAGTAACGGCGTGGTCGCTCGCCGCGTTGCGGTGCGGATCGCGTGACCCGGGTAGCAGTCGTATCGGAATCGGGTGTCGCGGACCCGGACGGCGTTCGCGCTCCCCCGGATGACGGTTGGGGCGCTACGCCCTGCCCCCCCGTGGTCTTGAACCGGTCGGCGGAAGAGCGGGCAGTCGAAGAAACAAATGACCCGAAATCGGTGCTTCGAGCTGGGCCACCCGAAACCCGGCGCGACGAGCCACCGGCCCTCCCCGAATCACCACGCGACGGCTCACGTGGAGCGCCAGCGGCATCGCCGCCGCTCACATCCGGCGATGTGGATCGCTGATCCTGCCGCAATCTCCTTCGTTCGGGTGAATCACTCGAAGACATCACGTCGCTCCATGCCTGGGCGAAACGGTCGTCCACATGCCTGACGATCGTCTATCGGAGAGCACCACGAGTTACGCCACGACCGCGATAACGGCCCGATCTGCCAGGGCGCGGCGCCGGCAGGGTGGGCGAGCGACGGACATCACGGTAGCCGGATTCCGTCCCACCGCCGGGTGGTTGCGGTCAACACCCCGCCCCTAGGGCACACTGCGCAATCGTAGCAAACTAACTTCGCCGTTGACGAGATGTACGTACACTTCGTCCGTCTATCCTTGGTCGTCAGAGGCAGTCTCTACTACAGCTCTCCTCGCCGGGATGACGGCCCACTCCGCCCCCGGATCCCTGGCTCCAGTCGTCGCCCGTCTACGGCAAGGGCCTCCTCGGCCGGCGATCACTTCTCGCCAGCCGCGAAACCGATTCAGTGAACATCTCCGCCGGCTCCCGCCGAAGAACACGCCTATACGGGCTCTCGACCGGGCAACTCCGGCGAAAGCAGCGTCTCTGGACGGCTCTTCCGCGCCTCCACCGATCGTCCTTCTGCCCGCGAGGGTCCTCCTGGCTCTCGGAGCCTCATCCGATTGCCTGGGCCAGGTGTCCCAGGATCACGACGCGGCGGAGCTCTGTGACAACCTGGCCCTTGCACACAATCCCAAGTAACTCATACTCTCATGAACGTACGGTGTATGCATGCCCTCGCGCCGCCCGTCGGCTGGCGTGACGTAGCGCACGACAACGCTCTTGACCGGGGCGACACTCTCCGGACATCGGCCAGTTCGCTGACCTCGGCAGGAAACAGCGTTCTTCGGGTGTGCGGCCCTTGGCCTGGTGCGGGCCTGATCCGGTGGCTGAACCGGCTCGCCCGTTCCTCTACTCGAACGCCGTGTGACGCAATCGATCTCTTTACAATGGGAGCGCTTCATGTCGACTGGCAAAGGATGTCGCCACTCTTGCGAATTCCGATCGGCTGGTCGCCTCGCGGCTTGTCTCGCGGCTGTCAGGCGACCCATCGGCAGGACGGCGCGCCGCCATCTCACAGCGACGCTTCTTGCGATGACTGCCCTGCTCTTGATCGGCCAAGGCATGTTTCCGTCCATGCCGGCATCACGGGTTCCGGCCGCGCTGCACGCGTCAGCGATGGCACCGTCGCCGACCGTTACCCTCAGCGAGACCCGGGGACCCGTCGGACGTGCCATCACCGTCTCGGCCACCGGCTTTGGTGGTGGCGAGGATGTGGATGTTCGATGGAGGTCGGCGTCGGCCAGCCCGATTGGATCGGTGCGAGCCTCCAGCACCGGAACCTTCTCGACCACCGTAACGATCCCGGATGCCCCGCTGGGCCGGCACGCGCTGATCGTCACGGGTCGAACCGTCACGGGGCAGGTGACCACTCCGTACACGGTGACGCCATCACTCAGCCGGGTGCCGGCGGAAGGTGCACCATGGACCCGCATCCTGATAACGGCCAAGGGGTTCGGGGCGAACGAGGATGTCCGGCTCAACTGGCTTTCCGAATCCGGGACGGTGC
>JAUJMG010000551.1 GCA_030446955.1 Thermomicrobiales bacterium | reverse complement strand
TTGATCTTCTGCTCCAGGGCCGCCACGTCGAGTTCGCCGACCATGTGGACCGCAACATGCTCCAGGCGCTTGACCGGATCGATCATCTCTAGCAGCTCTTGCCGCCGTTCCACGTCGGAGAGGAGCTGGGTCGACAAGAGGTCGGCCAGGTGACCGGGTTCGATGGCGCGCTGGATGATCTCCAGCATTTCGGTGGAGAGGCGATTTCGCGCTTCAGCGTACTTGGTTGCCAGCTCCTGGACGTGAGCGATCAGGACACGGGCCTCGTCAAGGACGATATCTGGTTCGCGCAGCTCGTCGGCGGCGACAGAGAAGAAGGGGCGAGATTGATCGAAGCCGCCGATGCGAACCCGGTTGATCCCTTCCAGCGCAACTTGAATGTTGCCGCCCTTCTGTCGCTCGACCGACACGATCCCGGCTAACGTGCCGACGGCGTGAAGGTCATCGGGCCGCGGTTCATCGATGTCGCTGTCTTTGTGAGCCGTGACCACCAGACGACGGTCTCGTAGCAGAGACTCCTCCACGGCCTGGATCGAGCGCGGGCGGCCGACGAGGAGGGTGACGACGTTCCGCGGGAAGATAACGACGTTCTTGAGCGGCAGTAGAGGGTATCGGTGCGCGTACAAGTCGTACCGGCTCATCGGCGCCATCCCTCGCATCGTCGTGTGCGACAACACCATGTTTATCCACGCGCAGCGGCCCACCAGCGAGTCCGTGCTGGGCGGGCCGGCGGGTCGGATAGTAGGCCCTCGGGGTTGCGATGGGGGCCATCATACCGCAGGGAGAAGCAGGTTGCTAGGGGCATGAGAGAGAAGAACGGCCCTCCTCTTGCCCGCTGGGCACAAGCAATGGTTCCACACCCAGTCCCGTACGTTCGCCCCTTCCGTGCCCATCCTCGTTCGTTCTTGTGGTCCTCGCTTCTCGATCTCGACGTGACTCCGGCCTGAGTCTACCTTCCGGCTGCGTGTGCTTCTTCCCCAATTCCTGGATCCCACTTGGCCGGTTGTCCAGGTCTGTGTCGGTCGTCGGGAGGACAGGGTGGGCCGAGAGTGCAGTGCATCCCTGGTCGGCGGCGCCCTCGTTGTCGGGAGAGCTTCAGCTCCGTGGATGGTCGTGGCTATCCGCCCCGCCCGTTCCCCACGTTGTCGTGTCGGGTAGCTCGCCCCCAAATCTCGTCACACTCATTGGTCGAAGGTGGTCCTGAGCGCTACGGTTCTCCATGCCGTCCTAAGCCGAGCAGCGCTTTCATTGGGCCGAAAAGTCAAGGTCAGGTGGCAGACGAGAGGTCTGCCGGTTCAGCTGGATCGATTGACGAAGACAAAGTGTCGCAGATGGACGGTGGTGCAAAGGGGATACCGAGCGTCACCGTCCCGCCGAGCGCGGGTTCGGATCCCACGTCGTCTGACCTGGTCCGGCACCGACCGCCTGCTGCTTAGCCCTATATGACCGAACCATCACTCCGACCGCCTCGCTTGGATCGTCGGTCACGGTCAGGAGCTCCCGGTCGGCCCGGTTGATCTTGCCTTCTGCTAGAAGGGTTCCCTCGATCCAGTCCAGCAGCCCCTGCCAGTACGCGGAGCCGAAGAGGACCACCGGGAAGGTGCCGAGCTTGCCCGTCTGGATCAACGTCAGTGCCTCGAACAGTTCGTCGAGCGTGCCGTAACCCCCAGGGAAGTTGATGAAGCCCTCCGCGTACTTCACGAACATCGTTTTGCGGACCATGAAGTAGCGGAAGTTCAGTGGCAGGTTCACCCACGAGTTCAGGCCCTGCTCGAACGGGAGCTGGATATTGGCTCCGACGGAGACGCCACCCGCTTCGGCCGCGCCCCGGTTCGCGGCTTCCATGATCCCGGGACCACCGCCGGTGATGGTGGCAAAACCTGCCTTGGCAAGCCCCGCCCCGACGGCCTCCGCTGCGGCGTACATGGGGTCTTCCTCGCCGATGCGAGCCGATCCGAAAATGGAGACCGCTGGGCCCAGTTCGGCGAGCGCATCGAACCCGGCCACGAACTCGCCAGTGATCCGCATCACCCGCCACGGATCGCTTTCCGTGAAGGCGCTCGCCTGATTCCGATCTTGGTCTGTCCAGGAGAGGAGTTTGCGGTCCTCCGTGGGCTGGCCGCGTCGAGCCGCGCGGTCTAGCGACGGATTCGGCACCATCCTCCGGCCCTCGTGTGCCGCCGCCGGCGGCCGGTTCCCATTTCTCTCGTGCGGCATGTTGTCTCCAGTTGGCAGCTGTCCCGCCAAGGGGGTGTTGAGGTTAGTCCGGCACCTCGTAACGGCCGGACCGCGCGGTGATGCGCAGACGGTAGACCACCGTCTCCGGCGGCAGATCCGGGACGGTGGCTGGTGGCGGGTAGACGATCGCCAGGCCACGCTCCCGGTCGGCGGGGTCGGTCAACTCCTCGTACACCGCCTCGGCGATGGCGCTCCTCCAGCAGTCGGCCGCCTCCGCCCGGTCCACCTCAAAGGTGACCAGGGGCTGCACGCGCATCAGCCGGATCTTGCGCCCGATGCCGCTGTGAGCATAGATCGCCTCGCCATCGTAGCCATAGGCGAGCGGAACGAGGTATGGACGGCCATCGCCCCCCTCTACGCCGTGCGCGCAGCAGGCGATCCGTCCGACCAGCGCGGTTTGCAGCAATTCCTCGATGCCCTCGTCCGGCAGGACGTGGATGGTGCCCATCTGATGCTCATCTCCGTTCGGTGGGGCCTGACTGGCCTCCCGGCGATCCGCTGGAGGCGCGAACGGCCAGACGCCTCTGGGAGGCTGGGGCCGGGCGCGATGGAACGGCCGGGTCTCCAACTTTACCGCGGTGGGGCGGAGGATGTCCCTGCTGCGTCTCGTGGGATCGTGGTGGGAAGAATGGGCAGGGGTGCCCGAAGGCTACCGGTAGCTGTGCGATGCCGGCGTCAACGATCGCAATCCGTCCGCCGGCTGGCGCTCCGGCGGGTCGTCCCCCTGGGGGCCGCGGCGGGCGGCGATGACGTCGATCTCCCGATGCTGGACCGGGATGGGGGAGACGGCTTCGCGAGCGCCTTCCAGGCGGTGCAACCGGCGTACGATGATGTTGAGATTCTGGCCTCGACGCTGGAGTTGCCCTTCCACCAGCAGGAACGGCTCCCCACGGACCAGCA
>JAUJMG010000550.1 GCA_030446955.1 Thermomicrobiales bacterium | reverse complement strand
GCAAGGCCCTCTACCGACGCTCCAAGAGCCGCCCCATGATCCTGCCCGTCGTCACGGAGTTGTAGGGCGGAAATTTCACCCCCAGCCCCTCTGCCGATTTCGACAGAGGGGTTGACGGGTGAGGGTATCTCGCCCGTCACCCATGCCCTATCCCCTTGGTGCCGAGCGGTGCGGCCAGCCCGATGCCTTCAAGAATGACTTCTTGCAGGGTGGACGGGTCGCCGAAGCGGGAGGCGGCGTCAAGGATCTCCAGACCGACGAGGTGGTCGTCAGCATCGAACTCGCTGAGGATGCCGTCCTCCAGGTCGCGCGTGGTGACCGTCGCGTCACGGAACAACACGCTGAGCGCGTCCACCTCGGGGTCGTAGCGGATGCGCATCAGTGGAACTCCTTCATGCTGGTTGCGACCACCACAACGTCAAAAGAAGTAGGTGTAGACGGTGACGACCACGATCTCGTTTGGCTCCGAGACGAAGACGGCCCGGACGCGTTTGGTGGCATAGCGTATCCCGTTCCACTCGTCGTCATACGCGAAGTCCCTCGTCGCTTCAAGCCGGTCGTGCCGCGCCGGCAGCCACGGGTTTGCCCGGATGGTCTGCTCCACGTCCGCCTACGTGAATCCTCGCCGAGTGAGATATCCGCAAGCATGGCCTGAAAGGCTGATCGGCTTACCGGCTTCGGGCTCTGTCACCCAGGACCTTCCGCGTCCTGCCCCGCCGCTCGGTGGTGGAGCGGACCTTCGCCAGGCTGGGCCGCAACCGGCGGCTGAGCAAGGATTACGAGGCGCTGCCGACCACCGAGGAGGCCTGGATCTACCTCGGGATGATCTGACTGATGGCCGCTCGCCTTGCCCAGTGAGAGCTTTCCAGACACCCGCTTACCAGTTCGTGAATGAGCCATCAGTGCGGCGCAGGTGCGGTGGCTCAGTCATCTGGAAGGGATGCCGGCGAGCCGCCTCCCGATCAAACTCAACGCCGAGGCCCGGCCTAGTGGGCGGGAGCAAGGAGCCGTCTTCCCACGCTCCCTGAACCGGAACGACATCGGGCAGCACCTGGCCCGGCTTGCGCGGCTGCTCCTGCACCCCGAAATTGGAGCAGGCCAGGTTGAGATGGAGGCAGGCCGCGGAGGAGATCGGACCGAGCGGGTTGTGGAGGGCGAGCTTGATGTAATGGGTTTCGCACCAGCCGGCGATCTTCTTGGCTTCGGTGATGCCGCCGACGAGACAGAGGTCGATCCGGGCGTAATCGATCCACTCGTTCTCGATCAACTGGCGAAACTGCCACTTGGAGGTGAACTGCTCACCGGCCGCAAGCGGGACCGACGTGCGCGGTCGGAGTGTCTTGAAGGAGTCAGGGTTTTCGGCGCGCAGGGGATCCTCGATGAAATACGGACGATAGGGCTCTGCCGCGCGGCAGAGGCGTAGGGCATCAGAGAGATCGAGTCTCGTGTGCATGTCGAAGAGGAGTTCGATTTCCTCACCTACTGCGGTGCGGATTGCCTCGAATTGTCGGATGGCTCCGCGGACGGCCGCCAACGGCTCCAGGATGTCGTTCGCCTCCGGCAATCCCCAACGGACGAACTTCCAGCCGGCCTCCTTTGTCTCGAGACACGACTCCACTAGCGAGGCCACGTCATCCGAACGGCCGGCGTTATGTGGGTAGCAGACGACGCTGTCCCGGACTCTGCCGCCAAGCAATTCGTAGACGGGGACCCCAAGAGCCTTGCCCTTGATGTCCCAGAGTGCGATGTCGACCGCCGACAGCGCGGCGGCGACGGCGCCCTCGGCCGGGAAGAACCCCCCGCGCGAGAGGGTTTGCCAAAGGTGTTCGATCCGGCCCGGATCCTGGCCAATCAGGAGTGGCTTGAAGTGATCAATTGCGCCGGCCACGGCAAGTTCGCGACTGGTGAGACCCGCCTTGCCAATGCCGGAAATCCCTTCGTCCGTGTCAACGGCGACGAAGAGGTAATTGCGACCCCCACTCCAGACCGGAAAACACTCGACGTTGGTGATGCGCATGGCCCTCGCTCTTGACCCATTGCCGGTTCGTCTAAATCGCTCTGAGCCCAACCGGATGCGCCTTGGCCATAGCGAGGGGCGGCGCGCCGCCAGGGTTGGGCTCAACAACGTTCCGGCTGATCTTTCGCTGGCGTACCTGGCCTCGTGAAGCCACGCCGGTGCGTGCGTAGCCAGCGCCCGTCGTCGACCATCGCTACGTCACTCGGCGAGCCGTGTTCCATGACTCGTTCGCTACAACCGGTCCCCGGTGGGGGCGAGGCATGTCTCGCCCGGTGACTCGCCATAAAGGCGATTCGCCCGTCGTCCTCAACCCGGCGTGCCATCGTTGACCGACCACTCATCCAGGTCAACAGTCATCCAGTTCGCCCGTCGGACGGAGTCATCGATCGGGGCGCCAGGTTTGTCCCAGAGCACCTCATGCTCCGCCCCGTCCGGGTCGGTGAAGCTGAAACTCAGGGTGGGGCCGATGGCGGTGACCTCGCCGTTGCTTGCCCCGTCGGCTACCGCCCGGTCGCGCAGCTCACGAAAGGCCTCCAGGCTCGCCGCATTAAGCCCGAAGTGGTCCAGGCGACCGCGCCCGAAGATCGGCACAGCACCCTGCGGCACCTCGACTCCCGGCATCTGGAAGGGATGCAGCAGCGTCTCCGGGCCAAGCTCGATGAATGCGTGGCGCATGCCCTCTTCCTCCAGGTCGAGGACGACGCGGGCGTCGAAGACGCACTGGTAGAAGGCGATCAGTCGGTCCATGTCCGCGGTGAGCGTGGCTAGGTGGTGGATCCCGCCCAACAGTGTCACGGGTCTCTCCTTTCGGGAGACTCATTCGGGTCGAGGCGAGGCAACTCACGTGACCTGTGCCCTTAGCGCGTAGCAACCGTTGGACCCGCGGCGGACAACCTCCCGCTGGACGTGTATGCCGAGCACCAGTGGCGCATCGGCGCGGGGATGCATGAGAACCCTAACCGTGCAGGGCGATGAGCGCCGCAGCCGCTCATCGCCCCTCTCGATTTCACCCGACACCCCCACCTTCTCCACTCATTCGGGACCTGGCACTGACGTCTGGCGACTGCCCCCTGGCGTCTGCGCTAAACCTCGTCACGGAGCAGGACGCGGCGGCGCTGGCGCTCG
>JAUJMG010000549.1 GCA_030446955.1 Thermomicrobiales bacterium | reverse complement strand
GCCTGCGCCTGACCGACCTGGCCACCCGCGCGGGCATGACGGCGCAGTCCATGGGTGAACTGGTTGATGACCTGGAGGTCAAGGGCTATCTGGAGCGCCGGCCCGATCCGGACGACCGCCGCGCCAAGCGCATCTACCTGACAGGGCGTGGGCGTGAGAACGCGCGGGTCGCCAAGCAGAACATCGCTGAGGTGGAGGCTGCCCTGGCAGCACTCCTGGGGGAGCAGCGCTACGACGAACTGCGCCGGGCCCTCGAGGCCATCATCGCGGCGGGGGCCAGCGATGACGGCTAGTCCTGACACGCAGAGCGGGACAGGCGCCAAGGCCCACGCACACCAGGCTCCATACTCCGCTTTCGCACATGAGTTACCAGCCTATTGGCGCAAGCTCTTAATGCGTCCTACCTCCGAGCCTACCCGCAGCCTCCTCGATAGGAGGGAAACCGTAACCCTACCTGGCGCGTGGACCTGCAGAAGGCGCGACGCCTAGATCTCCCGCAGCGTCTGAAGCTTGCGGGTAGCGGTCTGGCGACCAGGCCCCCCGAGAGGAAGGCACGGACCGCTCTGCGCAGAAGTCGACCGCCTGCTGGTCGACGTAGTACAGACGGCTGAGATATCAACAGATATTGGAGTCTGATCCTGGCATCGTTCGATGGGGCGTGGGCGCGCATGACGGACGCGGAACAGGACGACGGGTTCCGGCTATTGGTGCAGCGGATTGATCCTGGCAGTAGGTTGCTGCGGGCGTCGACCCTGCAAGGTGGCGTCTCAGCGGAGGTGACGGCGCTTGAGGTCGAGTGCGCCGACGGGCGAACGACGAAGCTGGTTGTGCGCCGGCACGGAGATGCCGATCGCAACCGAAACGCGCGTCTTGCGCGGGACGAGTTCCGGCTGTTGGAGATCGCTCAATCTCACCGGTTAGCGACACCCCGGCCGTATCTCTTCGACGAATCGTGCGAACTCTTCCCGACCCCGTTCCTTGTTATCGAATACGTGGACGGCGAGACGGAGTTCGCACCTCCTGACTTGGCCCGGTACCTTGCCCAGGCGGCCGAGCAGCTAGCCAGGATTCACGGGGTGAGCGACATGCCGGAGCTGTCGTTCCTCCCCCGGCGCGACCGGGGGGTTCGGCGTGCGGCCCTCGAACCTCGACGCCTCGATGGGCGAGGACCGCATCCGGGACGCGCTGGAATCCGCCCAGCCCTTGCCGCAGGTGAACGAGCCTGTGCTGCTACACGGCGATTACTGGCCGGGCAACCTGTTGTGGAAGGATGGCGAGCTTGCCGCCGTCATCGACTGGGAAGATGCCGCGATTGGTGATCCGCTGGCCGATCTGTCCAATGCCAGGCTTGAGATCCTCTGGGCGTTTGGCATCGCCGTGATGCACGAGTTCACGGACCACTATGAATCTCTGACGCGGGTGGATATCACTACCCTGCCGTACTGGGATCTGTGTGCGGCATTGCGACCGTGCTCAACGATCTCAGGATGGGGCCTGCACGCCGCGACAGAGCAGCGGATGAGAGGCCTGCACCGGCAGTTCGTCGCCAGGGCGATCGAAGCCTTGCCCGTCCGGTGATCGACGCGCCCTCTGCGGACCTGCCGATCGGAAGGCAACGACCGGCCAGCAGAGCGCATCGGACGACACATCCGTAGAGGCGACGCCACGAGCCGCTGCCGGTCGGTCATGGTCCGCCGGCCATCCTGCCTATTTCTATGGACTGGTTCCCCCTCCCGAGTTCGGAAGAAGGCTACCGGTGAGGGCTGAAGCTGGTTACGAGCCCCCGCAGGTGAAGGCCCAGACGTGGGTCCGGCGACCGGCTTCGACGACAATCTCGCCGTTCTCATTGAGGTTGTCGCACTCCGCGTGGCACCAGTCGTCGCCGTCCAGGGTCAGGCGGTAGGCGCCGGTTTGCAGTTGCCGATAGCGAACTTGGCCGCCGCGGTTGGTCTGCTTCGTCGTGGCCGTCCCCTCGCCGCCGTCGAGGGTGCAGGATTGGCCCGTCGCGGCAGCGGTGCACTGGCTGTACCAGTCGAAGGCATCAGGGTCGGCAGGGGTCGTGCCGCAGGCGCCGGCGTAGACGACGAGGGCCCCGGCGGAGTCGGAGATGTCATCCTCGGTCGAGGCGACCAGGATCGGTCCGAAGGCTGGGACGAGTCCTCCGTCAGTCTCGCACCACCAGGTGGTGTTCGTGCCGACCGTGACGTTGCCAGAGAGCACGACGGTGAACTGGGCGCTGCTGGAAACGTAGGCGGACCGACCATCGTCCTCGCAGGCGAACTCGACCTCGCCGCCGATGACCTCGGCACTGAGCGCGGTGGTCGGGAGACGCACCGCCGCGATCGTGCCCGCATCATCCCCCTCGGGAGCTGCGGCACAGGAGCAGGTCGTCTCGCCGGCGTCCTCATCGTAGGAGCAGTCGGCGTCAATCCGAAAGGTGCGGGCCGCAACGAGCGTCGCGTCCGGCTTGGGGCAGCCGCCTTCGCACTCGGCCTGTGGACGGGTGCAGCGGTCGGCGGCTCCGGGGCCACTCGGCTCGCAGACAAGACCCTCACAGCACTCCTGGTTGCCCTCGCAGGGATGGCCCTCCTCTCGGCAAGCCGGTCCCTGGCCGGTCCCGTTGCCGTTGCCATTGCCGTTCCCGTTTCCATTCCCGTTGTCATTGTCGTTGTTGTCATCGTCCTCCTCCTCCTGAGCGGCCACCCAGGATCGCCCACGAAGGGCGAGCACCCCGCCAGCGAGACCGCCGCCGAGCCCTCCGAAGAGGCGGCGGCGAGTGGTGCCGGAGGCGAGTGCGCGGGCAAACGTGTCGAACTGATGACCATCCATGGGAGAACTCCCTATGAGGCGACGACGAGCAGCCGGGGTAACCGCAGTCCGACCTGCGGGACCGGGCCGCGGATGGTGCAAGAGCTGTGCCGGTCTGGGTCGCCTGAGGCAGAGCGGCGGGCACTGTGGCGACAGCTGGTCCAGTGGTTAGCACGGTTGACGAGGATGGAGACGGCGCGAGCGGTGGCCAGCCGGCCGGAGGCTAGGACGGACCTCTGGCGCCGGCTCTGGGAACACGCGGCGCTTCCCGTGAATCCCCCGTCGCCGATTCCCGCCTTTGCTGCCAGGGCCAGCGCCGCTCGATCTCCAACTCCAAC
>JAUJMG010000115.1 GCA_030446955.1 Thermomicrobiales bacterium | reverse complement strand
GGCACCGTCTGCTGATAGCCGCCCCATCGTCGCTGACAGACGGGCTCTGCCCGTCGTGGAGCAGGGCGCCAAGAGGGTTCTGGTCGCCGCCATCGCCGGCCGGCGAGAGGGGAGCGCCCTGGCCAGCGCGGCCGGGCTGACGCCATAGAGGGCTGAACCGAGGGACGGCTGTAATTACAGCCCTAGCTTTTCCACAGGCCGGTGGTGCTACGATCCGGACCAACAACGCGAAGAGGGCGCCCCGCCGGGACGCCCTCCGAGCTGACCGACAACGGGTGGTCTCCCAGAGCCGGTCGAGTTGATCTGCTCTCAACGTAGCAGGTCTACCCGATCTCTTGGAGGAGTCTCCCCTAGCCGGGAGGCTCTCTTCGCGTCGTTGGGTGGCGCCGGTAGCAGATGGAATGCATGCGAGCCAGCAACTCGCAGATGCTGCCAAGCATCAGGGGTTCGACTCCCCCCGGCGCCTCCAGAAACGAAGGAGAGGGCCCCCGGATGGGGCCCTCTCCCGTTCGTGTCAGGGGTAGCAATCCCCCGCAGATGAAACTGCTGATGCTGCCAAGCCGTCTCAGTATGCGGTCACGGGGTTGAAACCGTCAACCGCTCCGGGCCCGGCTGTTCCACATGACACAGGACCGTCATGGTCCTGTGGTCACTAGCCTCGCCCGCACCATGCGCCTCGTCGTGGCCGCCGTTCGCACGCTGTTGCTGGCCGCCTGTGGCGGTGGCGGTGGCGGCGACCCAGGCGTGCCGCAGGGCAACCCCGATGCCGTGGCCGAGCAGTACACCGAGTGCGGACCCCTTGTTTCGGAGTGGGAGCGGGTGGACGCTGAGGTGACCGAGCAGCCTGAGCGCGGCCAGCTCTTGCTGGCGCTGGCACGGCGGATGGACGAGCTGCACTGATGCGCTGATGGGTGGGCCGCCATGGTCGCTCCGGTGCTTGCCGCGCTCGTCGGCATCGTGACGGTGCTCATCACCATCGCTGTACAGGCCGGGATCACCCCAGGTCCCCACAGGCCTAGCTCGCTGCGAGCCAAGCGGTCGCCACCTTGCTGCTGGTCGTTCTCACCGCCGTCTACGGCACAGCACGAACGCCATGGCCCAGGAAATGACGGTGCAGCGTCAGTGGACAAAAGCTCGGGCACGTCAGTCGCATGCCCGTCGCGTATGGGCACGTGTCGTCGCCGCCAACAAGGGTGACGGGGACTACATGCAGGCCACCATCCAGGACGCCAGCGACGAGCCCATCTCACACGTCTTCTGCGCCTCCTGGTTTGGCCTGGCAATCAGAGCGGCGGGTGATTTGGACCCGGGTGTACGCGCGAACCACCCTCGGAGAGTGCGGCGATTTGGGAGACGGTCGGCTCCCTCGCTAGCCCGTTGTCGTGAACAGCAGCAGAGATGCGCAAAGTAGATTTTGGAGACAGATACGGTCATGAGAGTGTCTCAGCGTTACGTCTCTGTGGTCGCTAGCATGTATATCGGAGCCGAGTACGAATTGAATCCAAGCACTCATGCCAGAGGGTGCACATCGCACGGTGCCGTTTCCGCGTCGCGAGCGTGACGTAGACTTTCTATAAACCGCCCTCGGCACCTGGGAACTCTTCGCCCAGCATCTGCACGGCTGGGTCACCAAGCTTCACGTAGGACTCCGCTTCATCAAGTTCGTCCTGTACGAGCGGTTCGTCCGTCTTCAAGGTCTCAGGACCCACTCGTGAGGCGGCGGACAAGGCTGCAAGTGCCCAGAACGCGCCCGATCCCGTACGCAACTCGCGGAACGTCCTTGCTATCGCAAGTCGATCCTTAACGGAAACCACCTTCACAAACGTCTTCGGCAACTCGACAGAGCCGAGGATTTCGTGTGTGTCAGGGTCACGGATGTCAGCTCCCTTGCGATTAAGAATAGCGAACCGCATTCCAACCTGCACGCCATCAACAGAGCCCTTGTTAAGTACAAGGTCCCGTGCCGTGAGGATCTGTGCAACCTTCGCCTCAATTTTGTCGGGCATGGCCGTGGTCCTCCACGAGTCCGCGGATAGCATCTTTATGAAATTCGTTCCAATCATCCACGGCGTCCATAATGCCTTCCTCAAGCCAACTCAACTCCACACTCACTTGCCCCATCAGGCTGCGAAGTTCGCCGCTATTTCCGGAATCATGAGCCGCCTCTGCGAGCTTTCGGGCAGCATGAGTTCTGCTACCCATCCGAATCAGTCGCCTCACAGCGGCCCGCGCTAGACCTGGGTCCGCTCGACCAATGGCCTTGAACTGAGAAGCACTGGCGAACTGGAACACACCCGCAAGAACGACGAGCAGTGCGCTTGTAGATCTCGACGGCTGCTCGTCGGAGCCGGTAAGAAAGCCAAGAAAAATCGTTAGGCTGATTCCGACTAGGAACAACAGTGAGGCCCACAGGTGGCGGGCCGAGATTGGCATGCGGGTGCTAGTCACCACACCGACCTCAAGTACTCCATCGATCGACGACTCTATTCGAGTCGGCCGGACAGTGGGAAGCTTCCCTAGCCGTTGAGCATTCTGCTTCCTCATCCTCCCGCTCGTGGCCGGCCCGGACTGATGCCTGGACGGACCGCTTTGGCCTAACAGCTCCTCCCGATCACCTCCCCCCGACCACCTCGGCACGTCCGATGCCATCCTTCCCGCAGTCCCGAGCTGGACAGTGAGGCTCGTGTGGCCGATCGCCGGCTGCCCACACTAGAGCTTCTAAACCGGGACGGCGGCAACCGGAGGCCGGACGCACACTGCCCGTGATCGTGACAACCGAGCTCGAGCTGCGGACCGCAAATGCATGTAGCCCTCGGTGAAAGTCCTAGCGCTGGACCAGGACGAGTACACATGAGTTCGCACATTCCTCGCGCCCGGGAACCAGGAGGTACCGGCTCCGGAACGTGTCATTGGGCGCGCGTTATCGGAGCCTTGGCCCCGGCACATAAGGTCGGTTACGAGACGCGCTGTCCTCGTCCGCCGACTTTCCTCTGATCAACGCGGTCACCCTCGGGTGGACGTCCCTCGCCGGCCTCAGTTGCGTCCCGGGTACGCTGAGCCGTTTAGGGCCTCATAGTCGAGCCGGTAGATGCAGGCAGCCAGAGAGTGAACTTGGCCCGATAACGCAAGAAAGCCACCCTTAATAACAGCTAGTGACTCAATGTCAGGATCGTCAGCGGATGATAGCTGTCCCAGCGAGGAACGGAGAGTGTCGATTTGCGAGACAAGGTCTTTCAAGCGCACACGCGTCTCAATCAGGCTCTGGCGTGTGCCCGGTGAAGCAAGATCAGCGATCTCATTTAGGTCACTCTCTAGTTGTGCAACGCAGCGCGCGAGCTCGTCAAGGTCATCATCAGCTGGTATTCCTCGTGACAGAACAGTCGTACGCCAAGCGCGGTCGAGCGATGAACCACCTATCTTAGGTTGCGTCCCGCCAGTCGGGTGGCGTTTCGCCTTGTACGCCTCCTCAATAACGAGGTATGCATCGTAAAGCCGGCCCGCGACTCTGACTAAAGCTTCATAAAGTGCGGGGACGGGAGGTGCTAAGGTCACGTCAGCGAATCCTAACGATGCCGCCATCGCATACGTTACTCTGGTAACGCTGTCGCGCACGCCCTCAAGGTCTGCGCGCAACTTGGGCCAGTTCCTCAGTTGTGACCGCAAATCCTCGAGAAGGAGAGCTCCGACTGTGCCGATCAAAACGAGCTTGAATAGGTCTTTGGGCAGGGATGATAGAAAGGGATGGTCCTCGTAGAATCCCTTGCCGGCTACGTCCATGAAAAACCCCGCGGCAAACAGCCCTACTGATGCGGCAGCACCACCGACCGCCAAGCGGCGCTGGGAGCGTGGCTTCCGGTTCCACCAGACACTGAGTTGCTCGAACATCCCAAACATGTTCGCACAGAGTATTGCGCTCCGCTCGCTTGTCGGCGCTAAGAAAAGTCCGCTGAGGACCTGCTCCCGTGGTGAGGCTAACCCCGCCCATGAGGTTGTCTGTCGGGTCAAGCACGCGTGTGAGACGGCACAGCTCTACGTCCTCAACACGAACTATCTGCACGGACGCTCTACAAGCACTTCGGATGGCGACTTGTTCGGGTTCGGGGAGCCGCATGCGACTGGCCCCTAGGCGATGAGGGATTAAGACGGTGGTTGTCGGCGCAGCGGTGACCCGGCTGTCAATGCCGCCGTCCGAGCGGCCCGAGCGGCCCCGCCTTGACTTCGAGCCAAGATCGTCGTCCGATTGTCAACGTGCTGACGGCATGCCGCCAGAGCACGCTCGGGGCAATTTGGAATCCCCATAGTTGGGATGCTTGGTCCGTGACGCCCAGCGCCGAACGGGGATCGGACGATGGCCAGCGACCTCCGTTCGGTGCGAGCTTGCACCCGCTTGAGAGCATTCTCGGGCAGAACCGGTGGTGGTGGCGCCAGCGCTTCGACCTCCGTGGGGTCGACCTCCGACGTGCGAGCCTTGAGCGTGCCTACTTCAAGGGGACCAACCTCGCCGGCGCTCACATGGAGCGGGCCAATCTCAAGCAGGTCAACCTCGCCGACGCTCACCTGGAGGGGGCCAATCTCAGCGGCGCGCACCTGGAGGGAGCGGCCTCAGGAACGCCCATATGGAAGGGGCCATCCTCGCTGCCGTCCACTTGGAGAGGATCTCTCTCGCCGGCGTCCACCTGGAGGGAGCCAATCTCAGCGGCGCCCACTGGAGGGAGCCTGGCTCAGCGGCGCCCACCTCGAGAACGCCGTCCTCACCGGCGCAGATTTGGAGAGGGCCAACCTCAGGCACGCCTACCTGCGGGGGCCAACCTCAGGGGCGCCTACCTCAAGGGTGCCGTCGGCCTCAGGCACGCCCACCGGGGAGGTCTCATCGACCTCAGGCAGCCCGCCTTGGAGATGGTCAGCGGCATGCTCCAGGAGGGTCCTTGACCCGTGAAGAAGCGCCCTCCTAAGGGGTACCTCACACCCATCGGACGATCGAGCGCCCTCGTCGCCTCGGCGAGCCGCGACGTGATCGACGGTGCCTTCTCTGACCAGCCGCCGGACACAGGATGCCGTAACTCTCACCTTCGATAATGCGCTTCGCGTCGTCCGATGAGTCCTCGCGCCTAAAACGGTGGCGAGGGCGCGAAAAAGGTCAGGTCGCGTTCGAGGACCTCCTTCAGGTGCAGGCACGCCCCCCACAAGTCGTCTGGGCAATCGTCGTGCTTAAAGAAGTGGTAGTGCCTCGTCACGTGCCCGGCGGTCTCGTCGTCGTTCAGCGCCATCTTGTCAATTACGGTGATCACCGCTCCGACGCGGCTGGTCTGGCGGGTAGCTTCCACAAGCGCGTCCGGGTAGCTCTCTTCGAGTTCTGTGCCGATCCAGGCACTGGGGATACGTACGAACACGATCCCCTTCGACCCTCTGGGAAGTTGGCTTCCGGCGCCCTTGACCGTGTTGATGACGGTCTTCTCGTTGTATGGAGTGTCGTCGTCTTTGGCCTTGGCCTCTACTGGAATGTCGAGCCCGTGGAGCTGCAGGTGGATATCGTAGTCCTCGCCCTTCTGACCGGACTCCTCTTTCGGAGTTACCGCGGCCACCAGTTGGTGCAGGAGGAACGCGACGTCGAGCTCGAATCCGGCGCCGGACAGGTCCCGCGTCCGAACCCTCCGCACGACGTCGTCGAACCAGGGGAAGCTCTGCAGCTGGTACAGGCGGCGGGCGAGGTCGTGGACCCGTTGCGCTGCCAAAAGCCGGGCAGCCGGCGGGCCGTCGAACTTCAAATAGTTCCGCGTCTGGTTGCTTGAGGCGCTTCCGTCGACATGTTCCGCGAACCAGCCATGTCCAAGGTGGCTGTCGATGATGACCTCGGACAGCACGTCGAACAGCCCACGCACGTTCTCACCTGCGACGGGGTCTGCCCGCATCTTGTCGACTCTCTGCGCGACCGCCTGGTGATACTGCAGCCATGCCACAGTCACGCGATCGTACTCAGTAAGGTCAGGGGCGTCGGGGAGACCGTGCATTTCGAGCCACTGTGCGAACGTCGGCAGGAGCGCCATGTTCTCATCCTGACTTGAAGGACTGATGGAGCGGTGTGCATCCCAACGCGATATGACACTAACGGCCGATCGTTGGAATCGCCCGGCGGAACAGGAGGAGGCGCTACTACCCGGATGGCGTCAGCCAGTCGGTGCTCCTAGTTGGACGCCACCACACAAGTGATTGGCGCTGGCGCTCGTTCCACAAGGACGGGACTCCCTCGGCCGGCGGACGTAGCCGGAATGGCCGGCCCATCTCAGGAGGCGCGCCGCCCTGTCGGCTCTCGGGCGCCCTGTATTGGAGTCGAGGCGCCGTGCTCGCTTCAGCCCCTCACTTGGTTGCCCGCGCTCCACCGCAGCGGTCCAGCCGGTGAGGAGGCCTTTCGCCGGCTCCGCGTGCTCTACGAGAACGGTCACGGAAAAGTTCGCCGCCGTTGCTGCGAGCGGCGGACGCCATTCCGACGGGCGACCGTGACGTGACACAAAGTAGGGGGTTCGCTCCTTGAGGACACCGCCCCTGATTCGCCGATCTGCTCGGAACGACGCCGCGCAGAACGGGTCGCTCGAAGGCACGCCCCCGGATGTGCTGGATCGCGTTGTTCGGTCCTCGCGCCGGCGTCGGTGGAGCGTCGTTCGGGCGGTGATCGCGGGCCGATTGCGCAGAACGCCGAATCGGGCGGTCGACTTGCCTCTCGTGACGGCGCCGTGCCGCGGACTTTGCCTGCCATCGACCGGAACCAGGGACGACGCACACGTCGACATGTGCGCGCCTCGGCGAAATACGGCCGACTTCATAGCGCGCCGGAGCCGTAGTTTCCCCCGCACTATGGGAACGAATCGTTGCCGAAGTTCGACGAGGGGCGACGAATCCCGACGAGCGGGACGGGAGTCGCACGCCTTCCTAGACTTCGCCCATGCGCTGTCTCCTCATCGCTCCATCCGGAGGCGACCTCGGCGTACTCCCGGAAGTTCTCCAGGAGGCCGGGCTCGCCCACACTTCATCGGTGCACCTCGGAGCTGGGATCGCCCTCGCGAACGCAGACCTCAGGCCCTTCGAGGCAGCAGTCGTTGTCCTGCCGGTGGAGCGCAACCGGCGGGGCGTACAGGCCGTTCTGCTCGAGACTGGCATCGCGGCGGGCCGGGACCTTCCGCTCCTAGTCATCGTCCCCCCCGACCAGACCATCCCCACAGCACTCTCCACCATCCAGGTCGTCCGGACGGACGTCACGAACCGAGAGGCCCTATCCCTCCATGTCGGGCTCTTCGCCAAGTCCCTGAAAGCACCCTCCCGAGAGATCGTCGAAGCCTCCCCTCCGTCGATGTTGGCACCGCTGAAGCCCGCAGTGGCCGACCAGTTTGAGACCCGACTCGCGTCACTCATCGGCTCCCCACAGCCAAGCAGGGGCTTTGCCATCGAGCAGTTCGTTGTAGACCTTCTCTCGTCGGCCGGTGCGAAGATCGAGGCGGAGCAGGGCCGACCTGATCGAGGCTTCGACGCAGCCGCGTTTATCCCGGGACAGGAGGAACGCCTGGGATTGCTCGTCATCGAGATCAAGGATCGGCTGGATCGCGCAAGCCGCATCAACGCCGAGCGGCAGCTGCAGTCGTACGTCATGGACGCACGAGCAGGACTTGGCCTCCTCTTTTACGTCTCGTCAAGCTCGACGGCCTCCACACCGACGACACCCTTGGTGTTGTCAATGTCCATCGGGCAGCTGCTCAGCGAGCTGCGCGTCTGGCCGCTCAGCAAAGTCCTCGGGCACGCCCGCAACGAGGCCATCCACCGCATGTGACATGACAATCAGCGCGGACAGCATTAGGGCTCACGTGGCCGCCATCGCCAAGGCGGCAAACACATACGAGCAGGGTCGTGCGCACGAAGACCTCGCTGTTCACCTATTCGAGTCGGTCCCCGGCTGCCGCGTAGAGCGCAACATTATGAACGACTTCCAAACCGAGGAAGTCGACGTCGCCGTCGGGAACGACGGGCTTCCGGCTGGCCTACCTGGCCTTGCGAACGTCATCCTCGTGGAGTGCAAGGACTGGACACACCCGGTCGGCAGTCAGGCCGTCGGCTACTTCATCAACAAGCTGGCGAATCGCAGCGTGGAACTTGGCATCCTGATCGCCACGAACGGAATTGCCGGACAAAATGAACGCCGGAATGCCGTGGCGCTCGGGATAGGCGCAATCGCCCGCGGAATAAAGCTCTTCGTCATCACTAACGACGACATCATGGCGTTGAGCTCTACGGCTGACTTCGTCGACCTGGTGAATCGACGATACCTGCGTGCGGTAGCCGCCGGAACGATCGGGCTGCCCCACTTAGCCTCTTAGCTCGACCCCGATCGGAGCATCACCGTCTCATCCAGCCACAGGGCGTCGACGCCGGTCAGGCGAGCCGGGTCTTCGACCCAGGGGCTGCCGTAGTCGCGCATCGCCGCCATGGCGGTGTGCCAGCCCACGCCGAAGTCCGAGCGGCCTGGGCCACCGAGTCCTCCTCGACTCCCACCCGACGGCAGATCTCGAGCCCTCGCCCGTTCGTTCAGCGACGCTCGGAGGCGATCTCCTCGCAGCGCTCGCTCCAGGGGCCGACCTCGCAGTCGGCACCGGCGCAGCGCCAAAGGCGCTTGGCCCACACCAGGACCACGTCCCGCTCGGCGAGGGCCAGGTTCCGCACCTGACCCGGCGCTGGCCGTGGCCGATCGCCCGCGTTCCACACGAGCTACACAGACCACCTCTGCGGTGCTCTCCACGTGCAGCCCAGATCACCGGCCACCTCGGGTTGAGCACCGACCACGAACCCGGGCATGCCCGAGCAACGCGGTGGCGCCCTCGCTACGGTGCTTCACCGTCAGGTGCCTCCTGTTTGCAGCCGGCAAACAGCCGCAGAATGGCGAGGCCCTTGGCCATGGTGGTGGGTCCATGGCCGGGAGCCCGGACTCACCCCGCCCACGCTGCATCGCGTTGACCCAATTTACGAGGGGCTCGACGGCCCTCGCACGGAACGTCTCCGGCCGATGAGTCGGGCCCGATGACCGAGGTTGTGGAGAGGAGGCAGAACGAGGTCCGCAGCGAAAACGGCGTACTCGCTACCCACGTGCTGGATGGCAGCCGTATGGGCAATACCGAACGAGGCGCACCGGAGGTGCGGATAAAGGCGCAGCACACGAGGATCGTGGTCGTAGGTTAGGAACCAGCCCGTGGCGTCGGCGAGGACAGCGGCGAGTCGCTGGTGGTCCGCCCACCGCAGCGTGTCCAGGTAGAGGTCCTCGCCCTTCTGTAGGTAGGGCGGGTCGGCATAGATGAACGTGCTGTCATGCTGGAGTTCTCGGGCCACTAGGGCGATGCCGTCCTCGGAGCAGACGGTCACTCGGGTGGCGAACGCGGCCATGCGGCGCATGCGCTCGGCCAGACGGTCACCGTCGTAGCGGGCATCGATGAGCCACCTGCCTGTCTGGTTGAGGCCGCCGATAGGGCGACCGTTGAGGATGCCGGAGCGGTTGGTGCGGTTGAGAAAAAACGTGGCGAAGCCAAGTTGGAGATCATCGTCCGGTCGCTGCTGGTGGACCTCATGCTGGCGGTGCCACTCATCGATCGTTACGTTCGCATTGCGGACAAGGTCGATCAGTTCCTCGGTCTGGTCGAATAGTGCTCTCCAGAAGGCCGCGACGCCGGCGTCCATGTCGTTGAGGATGATTTCATCGACGTGTTCGTGGTAGAGCAGGCTGAGACCGACTCCCGCCCCGCCGGCGAAAGGTTCGACGTAACGGCTGGCACGGCGCGGCTGAGCGGCGATGAGTTCGGCGACGAACTTGCCGAGCCGCCCCTTGCCCCCGGGATAGCGCAGCGGGCTGAGGTACCGCTCGCCGGTCGTTCTAGGCAAGGTCGTTGAGGGCTTGGACGAACGGCTCCCAGTTAGCCCATGCGTTCCGGACGTCGCCGGCGGTCGGGTTGTAGCTACCGTGGTGGACATAGGCGTGGAGGGTGTTCACCGAATGGAGGCTGCTCGTATCCTGCAGCCCTGTGCGGATCGCCTGCCACGCCCTGTCCTTTTCGGTGGGGTCGATGTGTCGGAGAGCGGCACGAACCCGGTCCTTGAAGTCCTTCGACTTGCTGAGGCCCTTCTTCGCGACGAACTCGTCGACGGCGAGCTCGAGCACGGCGCGAGCGAGGATGGCGGCCGTATTCGGCAGCTTTTCGGGGTCGACCGTGCGTGCCTCAGCGACGATCGCGCTTAGCCGGGGCGCGAGGTCGCTGACATCCAGCTCCTTCATCAGCTTGCGCGCCTTCACCTTCGGCTTCGGCTTCCCGGGGCCACCGGTCCTCTTCCCGCCGCTGCTCTTGACAGGGTTGGAGTCGAGGGGCGCCGGGACGCCAACGGCTTCCGTCTCGTCCGGTACTGGGAGAGTTTCGATGTAGTCGACCTGCTGCTGCTTCAACTTGACGGTCGACACGCTTACGTGGTGCGCGAAGTCCTCGGCCAGCTTCCGGACTAGTCGCTGCAGAACGGCGGCAGGGAACCGGGTGACGAATTGGCCGTCGTTGGTCGCGGCGCCGAGCCGCTTCTTGAACTCGGCATTATTAAGGACTCGGCCAAGGGTGCTCGACCGCTCATCCCGGATCTTGTTCAAGTTGCTGTGCAACTCAGTGTCGTCCGGGTAGGCGTTCTTCGCAGCGTCGATGAAGGAGAGGGCCTGAAACGATTGCGTGCCAGGGCGGGGCTCAAAGCGCTCGCGCTCGGCGGTCCCCCACGGCACCGGGCCAACGCCCTTCGACTCGCCAGCGTGACGCAATAGGATCCAGGGTCGCGCCTCGTCGCGGTCGGCCATGATCGAACAGTCGACTTTGCCGGGTCCGTCCAGCTCGCGGGAGAGCCTTTCGAACGCGCTGTGCCAGATGGTGCCGGCGGCGAGTTGCGGGCGGTCGAGCAGGCGAATGGCAGCCAGTCGGCGATTGCCCTCGAGCACCACGTAGTTTTTGCCCTTGACCAGGACTAGTGGCAAGTCGGCAGGATTCATGCCGTTCATGCCGATGTGCTCGGCAAGGTTGACCAGCTTCTGACCCTGGTGCTCGATGATTGCCTTCATGGCTTCAGCCTGCGAGTGGACCTCGCCGTAGCGGGGGTTCTCGAGGTCGAGCATGAGCTGCCC
>JAUJMG010000548.1:1422-3160 GCA_030446955.1 Thermomicrobiales bacterium | reverse complement strand
CTCTAGACCTCCTGAGGGCCGTCCTCGTTCGGCCGCTGCGGGCGCCGAGCGGCAGTCCGGCGCTGCCGGTGGCGAGCTGCATCCAGATAGCTTTGGAGGATCACGGCGGCCGCCACCGCGTCGACCTGCTCCCGACGCTTAGCGCGACGGGTGCCAGTGGAGATCAGGGCCTGCTCGGCGATGGTCGTCGTTAGCCGCTCGTCCCAGTACTCGAGGGGAAGGCTGAGGGCGGCGGCAAGCGGCTCGGCGTAGGCGCGAACGTCAGCCGCCTGGGGACCTTCGCGGCCGGATAGTCCGGTTGGCATGCCGACCACCAGGCGCTCTACATCCCACGTCTGGACCAATGAGCGGATCTCGGCCCGATCACGATGGCCGCGGAGAACATAGCGGAGGGGAGTGGCGATCAGGCGGGTCTCATCGCTGACGGCCACGCCAATCCTCCGCCCACCGACATCGAGGGCCATGATTCGACGTTCGCGGCGGCGATGCGACCCGTCGTCCTCGGCCGGCTGCATCGGGTCGTCCTCAGCCTGGTCCTTGTTGGTCGTCATCCCGTGAAGTTGAGATCGATGCGCCCGGCGGAGGAAGGCATGCGGTCCGGAAGCCAGTCTGGCGCATAGGTAATGCGGAACCGCTCGATGCCGGGTTGGTCGCGCAGGATCTTCTCCGCATCGGCTGACGCCTTTCCGGTGAGGGCACGAGCAAGGCGGGTGCGCTCCGTATCAGGGAATGCCGCGAGCGTGCGACCCTCAGCTGTGATCCGGAATTGCAGCTCGTCGGCCTCGGCAACGGGTGTTGGTTCGCTGATCAGAAGCGATGCTGGGTCCAGCGCATAGCCGGAGGGGGCTTGCGAGGCAAGTTCGTCACGCAGGCGCGCGGTAGCCTCTTTGACCGCGTCGGCAGGCCGGTACGTGAGGGCGGTGACCGGGGCGGTGGCCCTGATGGCGACGGTGCGTGCATCCTCCCCCTCACCCTGATCGAAGCTGGTCTCCACCTCCCCCGGGTTGAGGGAGCCGGGTACGAGCTCCGTCCCCTGGGACAGACTGGCCGCTAACTCGCCCTCCGCGACCGCTGGCAACTCCGCCTCGGCCTGTTCCCGCAGCGTTGCCAGATCCTCCGCGGCAACGATTGGCACCGTCTTGTCCGTCCCACCGCTGATAGGACCATCGCGGTTGCTGTAGTAAACACCCGATTCGAGCTGACCGCTCAACTCCCCTGTGTCAAGGTTGGTGACTGCACCGCCTTCGGCTGCCTCGACGGTCGCTGCCGCTGCGCCGAACCGGTCTTCGTCTGGCACGGCGGGAGGTACGACCACCTCTTCGGTGAAGGCGTAGGCGACGCCTTCGTCACTGGTGACGGTGCTGCCTGCTTCGATCGTGACCTCTTCGGTGTTGGGATTGGAGAGGCGAACGGTGCCGCTTGCCGCGGCGTCCGGTTCCGAGCGTGTGCCGGTGGTCTGAATGGTCGCCTCATAGCTGATCTCCTGCTCTACAGGTTGACCGCCGATCGTGAGGTCCACGCCCTGGCCCGGCTCTGCGCCCTCCGGCAGGATTGCGTAAACCAGTTCTCCGCGAACCGGCTGCTGTTTGAGCGTCACGGCCACGGTGGCGCGAGGTAGAAGAAGAATTGCGGCGGCGACCGCCAGCGTGGACGCGATCAGGATGGCGCCGAGGACGGAGGCCACCATGCGAGCGCTCGGGCGCGTGCCTCGTCGCGCCGGCGGGTGCCAGCGGAGGGA
>JAUJMG010000548.1:0-1322 GCA_030446955.1 Thermomicrobiales bacterium | reverse complement strand
CCAAACATCCCGGCGAGCTGGCGGCGCAGCGGATCGTCGGTGATGACCACCACCGAGCGTCCCTGAAGGGCGTCCTTGAGTACACGGAACTCGGTCGCCGTGAGGAAGAGCGAACTCCCGGCCGGAATGCTGAGCCGGACCGGTCCGCTGCCTTCCGTTTGACGAAGGCGAGCGATGACGTCCGGGAGGGCGTCGTGGACGTCGACGTTGACGGTGGCGCCCTGTCCGGTCATAAGCCTCTTGGTGCCTCGTTGTTAGCGGCGGCGGGTTGTGGAACCTCCAGAAGTTCCGTGCTCTTAGGCGCCAAGACCGCGGCGGACGATGGCGGCGACGGCGCCGAGGGCGTCGTCGAGTTTTGCAGGGTCCTTGCCGCCCGCCTCGGCCAGCTCGGGGCGGCCGCCGCCGCGGCCGTCGATGATGGTCGCCGCCTCCCGGACCACGTCGCCGGCTTTGACGCCACGCTTGACGAGGTCGGGCGTGACCATCGAGAGCAGGCTGGGGCGCCCGTCGATGACGGAGCCGAGGACGATCACGCCGGAATCGAGCTTGTCTCGGAGGCGGTCACCGATCTGGCGGAGGCCGTCCTTGGTTTCGACCTCGACGCGGGTGGCAAGGACGCGGGTGCCATCCACCGCGACGGCCTGCTCCAGCAGGTCACCGACGCGGGCGCCGGCGAGCTGGGCGCGGAGGCGGGCCACCTCCCGCTCCTGGGCGCGGGCCCGGTCCTGGAGGGCGTCGATCTGGGCCGGCAGCTCCGGCCAGGAGACGCGCAGGTCCCGGGAGACCTCCTCCAGGAGGCGCTGCTGGGTGAGGAGGCGCTCGACCGCGGGCTCGCCGGTCAGGGCCTCGATGCGGCGGACACCGGCGGCGACGCTGCCTTCGGCGGTGATCAGGAAGGGGCCGATCTCGCCGGTGTGGCGGACGTGGGTGCCGCCGCAGAGCTCGCGGGAGAAGTCCTCGATGGAGACGACGCGGACGGTGTCGCCGTACTTCTCGCCGAAGAGGGCCATCGCGCCCTCGGCGACGGCCTCGGCGTAGGGCTTGACGTCGGTGCCGACCGGGGCGTCGGCGAGGACCTCCCGGTTGACGATCTCGGCCACCTTCTGGAGCTGGTCCGGCTTGACCGGGTCCAGGGAGGTGAAGTCGAAGCGGAGGCGGTCCGGGGCGACGAGGGAGCCGGCCTGGTGGGTTTCACCCCCAAGGACCAGGCGGAGGGCGCGGTGGAGGAGGTGGGTCGCGGTGTGGTTGCGCCGGATGGCCTGGCGGCGGTCAGCGTCGATCTCCGCGACGGCGGGCTCGCCCGGGCGCACGAAGCCCTCCTC
>JAUJMG010000547.1 GCA_030446955.1 Thermomicrobiales bacterium | reverse complement strand
AAGGGAAGTTGGAACAGCACTGACGGCCTATCTATCATACCAGGCAGCAGCACATCTGCTCTAGTTCATGTACTCGTCCGATACCCCCGCTACAGGTGGGGCGAGGGGAGGGGGGCGAGGGAGGCGATCGGGGGACGATAGCTGAGGGCTTGGTGGGGCCGAACCCCATTGTAGACGCGCTCGGCCTCCCGTAGCGCGGCCTGGAGCGGCGACAGGTCGAGGTCGCCGTCGTAGCACTCCCAGAACACCTCCCGGAACGTGCGGTTGAGGCGCTCGACCCGGCCGTTGAGCTTCGGACTGCGCGGCGGCAAAACGAACAACTGGATCCCGCGATCCTGACAGGCGGTCTCGAAGGCAGCCTTGAACTCGCTGCCGCCGTCGACCTGGATCGCCTTGCCCGGGAAGGGCATCCGGGCCTGGAGGGCGTCCAAGAAGGCCGTGGCGGTCCCGGCTGTCGCCACCCCCCGCACCTCGACGACGCCGTGCCGCGAGACGACATCGACGGCGGTGAACTGGCGCCGCTCCACCCCTGGCAGCGGGGTCAGGTGCATCGTATCGACCTGAACCAAATCGCCGGGCTGCTCGACCCGGTGGTCTTTGGGCTGGCGAACGGCATAGGGACGGGGGTGGCGCGCGGACGGCCGCAGCCGCGTCATCCGCGGTTCCTCAAGCACGCGCCGGCGCGTGAGATCAGCCAGGATTCGCCCGACCATCGAGACCGACACGCAGACGCCCCGCTGCCGCAGCACGGGCTGGAGCTTGTCTTTGCCCCAGCGGGGGTGCGCCTCCCGCAGCCGGCGCACCGCCTCGACCTGCGCGACCGTCCACGTCGGCTGGCGCTGGCGCCGCGGACGGGACGAGTGATCCTCCAGCGAGCACAGGTCGTTCGGGTCGTAGCGGCGCTTCCAGCGGTAAAAGGTTGAGCGGGCGATGCCGAAGCGGTCGCAGGTGGCGGCCACCGAGTGGGTCCGGGCGTATTCCAGGAAATGCAGCCGGATCTTGGCCGTCCGGCTCAGTTGGGGCGCGTGGGGCAGCCGGCCGGCCGAGCGGGGCAGCCGGTAGCGGAGGCAGAGGCTGGCCCCACTCCCGACGCGGCGGAAGCGACGGCGGCGTGATTGGGTAGACTGGGCCATGAGGGGATCTCCTCCTTGGGCGCGGCGATGCTCGTCACCAACCCCAAGGATACAGTCCCCTCGCTCCCCCTCTCAGCTGTTTCGCACCTTTCCGAACGAGAGCAGAGGCACGACCCTCGCGTCTCCTTTCATCAGCGGCCGGTGGTCGAGGATCGATGACCTGGCCATGCTCAAACAGGAGGCTGCAGGCTCGTCTGCTTCTTCCCAGGAGGCACAATCGAACTGTCCGCCCGCTCAGTTTATGAACCAGGCACGTCGCGTCCGGTGAGTTCGAGCACGGCATCCAGGAGGACCTGAACGCCGACGACGATATCGTTTGAGTTGGTCCACTCGGTCCGGTTGTGGCTGCTGCCCGCGCGGCTCGGCACCATTAGCATCCCGGCCGGGCAAAGTTTGGCCACCTGCATCGCATCGTGTCCCGCACCTGAGGTCAAGCGTAGCGATGGCACGCCACGGGCGAGACAGTGACCCTCAAGCATCACCGCCACACGGGGATCGAGGGCCACCGGTGCCTCGTCACTCAGGAGCTCCACCGACGCGGTGAGTGCGCGCGCGCCGGCAACGGCCGCGATGTTTTCGCGAATGTCCGCGACCACGCGCGCTTTGTCCGTAGCATCGGTGCTGCGCACGTCGACGCCCAGTTCGACTTGACCCGGGACCACGTTGAGCGCCCCGGGCTCTACACGCACTGTCCCAACGGTGCCAACGGCGCCAGGTACTGCCCTGGCATGCCGCTCAACGGCCAGGATGACTTCCGCCGCCCCAGCCAGCGCATCGCGACGCAGGGACATCGGCGTCGCGCCAGAGTGGTCGGCCCGACCATCCAGGCGCACCCTGAATCGGGTGGGGGCGGCGATGGCGGCGACGACGCCGACGTGCGCGCCGCTTTCCTCCAGCACGCGCCCCTGCTCGATGTGGAGCTCCAGGTAAGCTGCGAAATCACCCGGCCGGCGTCGCGCCGAAGCAATCCCCGCAGGGTCCAGTCCCAATCGTCGCAATACCTGTCCAAGCCGCAGGCCCTTCGCATCACGCAGGGCGAGAACCTCATTCGAATCCCAGACACCAGCCACGACGCCGCTGCCGAGGGTGCCCCGCCCAAAGCGGCTGGATTCCTCGCATGCAAAGGAGACGATCTCAAGTGGATGCCGCAGGGAACGGAACTGTTCCCGCAGCACGGCAGCGATCTCCAGCGCCGCGACTACACCGACTGATCCATCGAAACGTCCTCCCCCTGGCACGGTGTCAAGGTGCGAGCCGACCAGCACCGGCGGCACTGATTCATCCGCAGCATTCCCTTGCCTGCCGAAAACATTGCCGATAGCGTCGATGCGTGTCTGCAGCCCCACCCCATGCATGAGGTGCAGAAGGAGCTGGCGGGCGCGCAGGTCTGCGCGCGAGTACGCAAGACGGCTGATGCCGCCATCGGGGCTGTAACCGATCCGAGCGAAAGCCCGGAGGTGCGCACGGATCCGCTCGGCATTCACGACGAGTATGGACTCGGAGGGAATGCTAGCCATTCGGGCCATCCCCGCCGCTACGGAGCACCACGGCATCCCGCCCATCGGTTTCGACCAAGAAGACTTGCACGTCGTCCTCACGCTCGGTGATGAGCTTGCGACCGACCAGATCGGCGCAGATCGGCAGCTCGCGCCAGCCCCGGTCGATCAAGACGGCGAGGACAACACGCGCCGGGCGGCCCAACTCGAGGATTTCGTCGAGCGCGGCACGCACGGTGCGTCCAGTGAAGAGGACGTCGTCAACGAGGACGACCGTCCGGTCATCGAGTGGAAAGGGGATCTCCGTCTCGCCAACCATAGGTTGCTCGCTTAGGCTCTCAAAGTCGTCGCGGTATAGCGTGATATCGAGGCTCCCGCATCGAAGTTCAGGGCCCAGCCGTTCAGCGAGCCGAGGACGCAGCCGCTCAGCGAGGACGTCGCCACGCCGCTTGATGCCGATGAGGCAGAGGTCGGGGTCGGCGGCAAAATCGGCGATGATGGAATCGGCGAGTACATCAAGCAGCGTCGCTACGCCGA
>JAUJMG010000546.1 GCA_030446955.1 Thermomicrobiales bacterium | reverse complement strand
GACGCGATGCTGCGGACGCTCGCGCCCAGCGACCCCTACCTGGCGATGACCAACGGAGACCCGTGCCCGGCCAACTCCCGGTTCAGGGGTGGCGAGATGCGCTTTCTCGACTTCGAGGAGGCGGCCTTCCGTCATGCGCTGATCGATGTCGCGATGGTGTATTTCCCCTTCCCAACCTGCCCCTGCTGGTCGCTCGTGCCGGACGAGGCGTTGGAGACGACTATCGACGCCTGGTGGGCGGCGTTCGCGCAGCATCACCCCGGCATCATGGACGACGCGGAATTCTTCCATGGCATCGCGGCGGCATGCCTCGCCTGGGTGTTTCCCAGGCTGGGGCCCCTGTCCCGGCTGGACGGCGCGGACGAACGGCAACCGGTCGGGTTCTCGAAACGGGCGCAGCGGCTGGCGACGATCGACGCGGCGGTGCGTGTCGCCCGTCGCGCGGACGCCCTGCCCCCGCTGACGGAGTGGCTGGCGGCGTTATCGGGGGCGCTACGGGAGCGCTGGTCCGACGTGCCGCTGACCCTGACGATCTGCCCCGCATTCGCCACCGACCGGCGGGACCTCCCTCTGGGCAAGCTCCCGCCGGTGCCGGACGACAAGGGGGGTATCCGGGTCCAGGCCGACCCCCAGGCCGCGTCCGGGACTTGACGACGGCGTCGGTCATGCGATGGTAACCGGAACACCCGATCGCACCGCAACGCCCCGCCGGAGATGACGAGCAGGCACGCCATGACCCAGCACGATCACCAACAGGCCGTCCAGGTCCATACGCGGGCGGATGACGATCCCGTCAGCTCGTACCTGATCGAGGATGATGGCACGTATCCCAACAACGGCCGCCTTCCGGTGGTGGTCTACCGCGAGGCAATCGCGCTCGACGAAGACGAGGATGCCGCTGCAGGGGACGCCGCCCGGCCCGCTGTCCGGCACGCTGCTGGCATCATCGAGGACCGGTTCCACGAGCAGCGGTGGGAGGGTGTCTGGCGCAATGGCATCTTCTCCCATCACCACTACCACAGCACCGCGCACGAGGTGCTCTGCATCGCGACCGGCACGGTCCGCGTCCAGCTCGGGGGCGACAACGGACCCGTCTTCGATCTCGAACCCGGTGACGTCGTCGTCATCCCGGCCGGCGTCGCCCACAAGAATCTCGAATCCGGCGACGATCTCGTTGTTGTCGGTGCCTACCCGCCGCATCAGATTTGGGACATCAACACGGGGGACGCCGACGAACGCCCGCGTGCCGACGAGAACATCGCGGCGGTGCCGCTGCCCGAGACCGACCCCGTCCTCGGCCCGGACGGCCCGCTCATCGCGCTCTGGAGCGCCGGGCGATGAGCATTGCCTGACCGGCTCTTACGAATTCCAGAGATATTGGCTTGCGGTCTTGTCGACGTTCCGGCGCCGGTGCGACTTGCGAGCCGTGCCGGGCCGCACCTGGCGTTCGAGCGCCTGCAGCTGCTTCTCGCCCCGTTCGGTAGGTTGCTCCACCAGCTTCAGGGCCTGGGCGATCCGGCTGCCTGGTCCAAAGACGTAGAGCTCCGTCCTGTCGCCATGGTCCTTCTCGGTCAGGACGGATTTCGGCTCGAAGGCAAAACCGTGCGCCGTCAGGGCGTCGGCGATACGGACTCTCGCCCTGCCGGTGAGATATCGCCTGCCCGTGAGCGGGATGAGGCGCCTCACGTCAACGTGCTGGACCTGGTCCCTCTCCAGCCGCTCGGACAGGACCGCTCACAATTCTTCCGCCACATCATGCGTTTCGCTGGTCATCCTGCTTCCATTCCCTGATCGATCAACATATGCATCCGGATCAACCGGGTGGTCGCCCATGGCCGCACCGGACGCGGAAGCGGGGCAGGGTTCAGGAGTCCGGCGCTTCACTACCAACCGGCCTCGTGGGCGCGAACCCGCCGATACGTCCCAGCAGTGAGTCCCCTTCCGGGGTTGGATGAAGCACTGCCTGGACAATGCTTCCGATCCCGGAGTTGTGCAGATAGAGGCGCACCTCGTGGTGCTGTCGGGGCGCGGGGTGGGAAAAGGCGGTTTCCGGGAAATAACCGATTCCGTGCTCCGTCAAGGTCGCTTCAATTGTCGCGAGCACATACTTGCCGAGTCGATCCACATGGGCGATGTTCTGCCTCAGCCCGCCGAGCGTTGTCGCGACGATGCCGGATCGCTCCAGTTCGGAAACAAGATCGCCCATTCCAGCGCGTTCAACCGCCGCTGAAGGGACCATGTCGTTCATGTCTGTTCCTCTTTCGTCTGCGAAGCTTGGAAGATGGGGGCCCTGAAGACTGCTCGCCTATCGCCGGCGAGGCCGGAAAGTAATCCGCATCTCGCGATTTCCATGTACTGACACAGCCTCTTACTGGCATCTAGTTTACCATAACGAACGTCCTTTTTCGAGTTGTTGCACGATGTTTCGGACGACGTTGGACGTGCCCGCGTTGAAGGCGATGGACCTGCTTCGCCACTTCTTTCGGGCATTTCCGGTTCGGGAGCAGACCTCCTGAACGCGTGTCTGCACGTGTCACTCCGGTCGATTGACCGCGATGCAGCCGGTATACGGCCATCATGCGCGGGCACGTTCATGCCCTCCCGACGGCGCGGAGCCGCCTCTCGGAGGGATCGCGCTCCTGGCTCCCGGGGCCGATCTATGGGTTCCGTGGTTCCGCGTTGGGCGCATCGCCCGCCTGCCGGGCCGGCGCGACCGGCGCCGGCGCACGTTCCTTTACCTTACCTTCGGCCGGTATCACGAGCCGTGAGAGACCCAGCTATCCCATTGGCTGGCCGTATCGTTCGCTGGAGGCGACCTCCGAAAGCGGCTTGCGCTTTTTCTTGCCCTGCCCCACCGGTTGCGTCGGGTAGCCGAACGGCAGCACCGCAACGATGTCGAGGTTTTCGGGGATGCCAAGCAGCGCCTTTACCTCATCCAGCCCACGAAAGCCGGTCCAGTTCCCACCCACGCCTTCCGCCCAGGCCGCCAGCAACATCGACTCGATCGCCCGGCTGGCGTCGGAGACCGCCGTTGGCGTCGGATTGATGACGACCACCACCGCAAGGGGCGCCTGGGCGATGTACGGTCCCGACGTGACGATCTCGCCAAGCTTGCGCAGGGTCTCGCGGTCCTGGACGACGATGAAGTGCCACGGCTGCCTGTTGC
>JAUJMG010000545.1 GCA_030446955.1 Thermomicrobiales bacterium | reverse complement strand
CCAGCGAGTTGAACAGCCGGTTCGGGAGGACGCTGGAGATCGGTACCCGGAGGCTGGGCGAATCACCCCAGTCCCCGGTCACGAAGCCGGTGATCCAGCGCAGGTAGAGCACCGGCGGGGGGTGGTTCAGGTCAAGCTGTTCCCGGAGCCCGGCCACGGCCTCCGGCGTCGCATTTCTGCCCAGAATTGTCTGCGCCACGTCGCCGGGCAACACGGACGTCACCACGAAGACGAGGATCGACATCAACCAGAGCGTCAGTAACAGCAAACCCAGCCGCCGCGCCAAGAAGCGTGCCACGCTCGGCCCTCTCCTTCCTGGGACGCTCCCCTTACTCATGCGCCCGCAGGTGGGGAGACCGGATGTACACATAGAAGGTCCGCCCCCCATACCTCACCTCAAAGTGCGAGCGCTGCCGATCCTCGCACCCCAACTCCTCTGTGATTACTCGGGCCGCCTCGCCGAAGTGGCCGTAGGGGTCTCTGCCCTCGGGCGCGTCAACAGGGTCCATATAGCGAATCAGGACACGCGCTTTATTGCTCACAGCGTTTTCACGCACCCCTTATCTCCTTTCGTCGTAGCTTACGCGATTCAAGGGTCAACTGCTCGGCCCGACCTGCACGCTATTTTGTCTCCCCCTGAAGAAGGTGGCGGCTAATCGGTGGCGGGTTTGAACCGTCTATCGAAGGAGTCAGTGGTCCGTCATCAAACAGCTCCCTGATGCCACCAGTCTAGCTCCTCCATTGACTGTGTCCGGTTGCATTTGAGTCCCCATGTGCTAGGCGAACGGCCCTGACTCGGAGACTCTATGGCCGTTGCCATCTTGGTGAAGGGTCCAAACCGCTGCGTACTCCAAAATCTCGTATTCGAGACCTCGCTGGGCCGCGAGTTTTCGATTGGTAATGGTCTGAACCCGGAATTCTGGTCCACCTCCAGGCTTAGATTGAACATCTCCGGAGGAGGACCGAGAATGACGAGGAAAACGTTCTCGGAAGAGCAAATCGTCTACGCACTGCGGCAGGCGGAAGCTGGAACGTCGGTCGTCGAGGTCTGCCGCAAACTAGGCGTCACCGAGCAGACGTTCTACCGCTGGAAGCGGAAGTTTGCCGGCCTGGGCGTGGCGGAGCTGCCGCGGCTGCGCCAGGTCGAGGAGGAGAACCGCAAGCTCAAGCACCTGGTGGCCGACCTGACCCTGGACAAGCCCATGCTGTAGGAAGCGCTGCGAACACAAACGGGTGAAGCCGGCCCAGGGACGCCCCGTCGTTTAGTGCTCCGATACCTACAGGCCGAGCAGCCCCGGGAGACCCGAGAGATCTGGTAGTTCGTGATATGGACCATAGGCCGAATTACCGACCTTGCCGTCGCGGTTGATCCAGACCCGGTTCCACCCCAGCGGATGGGTGGGCATGATGTCGTACTCGAATCCCTGCGCCACGTGCAGCACGTCCTCTTTCGCACAGCCCAGGGTCCGTAACACGTGGTCAAAGATGACTGGCGACGGCTTGTAGGCCCGCGCCTGTTCGGCAGTGATGACGTGGTCGAACGGCACCCCGATCCGCTCCAGGTTGCCCGCGATGAGGTCGTCGTCGGTGTTGGAGATGATCGCCAGCTTGCACCGCTGGCGGAGGCGAGTGAGTGCCGACGGCACGTCCGGAAACGGGCCAAAGGTGGGCACAGCGGCGACCAACGCCTCGCCATCCTCGTCCTGATAGGCGAGCCCGAACTGCGCCATGGCCTCACCGAGGGTCTGACGGAGGACCTCCCGGTACGGCCGATAGGGTTCGAGGATCGCCTGGAAACGCAGGGCTTCGAAGGCGCGCAGGAAGTTGTCCATCGGAAGGGCATCGGCTCGTGCCCCGAGAAGCTGCAGCGTCTCCCGCTCGATGGCAAAGTCCACCAAGGTGCCGTAGCAGTCGAAGGTCACGTAGGTGGGAAGTCGCATGCTGCATGCTCCAAGCTCCAAACGTCGGCGCAGCGCGCTCCAACTTTCCTCTTGCTCTAAGAGGGCGTCATGCCAGGCCACTTGCCAGGCCGACGGCTGTTGCACGGGCTCTTAGGTTGAGGATCGGGGGGACGAACCAGAGGAAGCCTGACCCATTCGCACTAGCTAGATCACCATCCGTGACACTCTGGCTAGTTGCCCTCCTGGGCGGGTTGCGCCCACGTGAGAACACCTGGGGCGTGGCGCGGGGTGTAGCCGACAGGGATCGACGGCGCGCCGTAGACGGTTGCGGAGATTAGGAGCCCGGCCGCTCGACCTCAACGTCGCGGTCCCCAGCTAGGCGGTTCCAGAGCTCGTAATCGGTGTCCCGTTTGGCGACGTAGCGATGGTCGGAGCTGGCCTCCTGGCCCCCCATCGCCTTGAACGGACCGCGCCCCAGGTCGTTGAGGTCGAGGTAGGTACCGCCCTGCTCAAGGTGGGTGCCAGGCTCCAGTACGGCCAGGCGCGCAAGTTCGGTGGCGTCAAGCCCTGGCAACTGGTTGTGCAGGGCTTTGTCGTCCCCGGCGGAGCTGCTTTCGTCAGTGTGGCCACCCGGCTCGGCCGTCGCCGTGTCCGGGGCCAGTTGTTCGGCGAAGCTCTCGTCAACGGCTGCCGGCCCCGTCGGATTCGTCAACGCTTCGCGGCGCACGTCGTGGGTCTCGGCGTGGCGCGCCCCGGGACCACCCCGGTCAGCGTAGGGTCGCCTCCGGTCGCCCGGGCTGTGGTCGTCCGACATTCTCCACCTCCATCGTCCTGCGGGTCGCCCGCGCGTCGAGCCGCCTTCCGTAGCAGCAAGCGGAGTGCCATTGGTCGGAGTAGGAGAGCCGCCCCTCGACGAACACCGGCGGGCCATCGGGCAGGGAACGACGGCGGGTGGAGCCGCCGCCTCAAAAGAGGAGCACCTATGCGGGAAGAGACGCCGCACCCCTGGCTGGAGCAAACCATCAGGCGAGCCGCAGGGCAGGCGAGCGTGGCCGAGTTGGCCGCCTGGCTCGGCCACATCAAGTGCGCTTCCGACAACGGGCGGGACCCTGACGCGGTCGGCGCTCCGTGGGCGCGCCACGTGGCGATCTACCGGGAGGAGCTCACGGGCCGCGTGAGGCGCGCGCCGCACTGGGACCACGAGCCAGTCACCAGCCTCGAGCGCCCCCGCGGCGACCGGGCGGGACCGCACCGGTAAACCGTCT
>JAUJMG010000544.1 GCA_030446955.1 Thermomicrobiales bacterium | reverse complement strand
CGCGGGAGTGAAGGCGTGAAACGCGGCGGCATCCTCCACCCGGCACTCAGTCACCTGCTGGCGAGCACCGGCCACACTGACTACTTCACCGTCTGCGACCGCGGCTTTCCCGTGCCGGTCGGTCCGGAGCGGATCGAACTTGCGCTGGTCGACGATCTGCCGACGGTGCTGGACGTGCTGCGTGCCGTCCACGCCGAGTTCCACATCGACCGCGTCCTCATCACCCGCGAGATGACCGACATCAGCCCGGACCGCGTTGAGGCGTTGCAGGCTCTGCTCCCAGGCGTCCGATTGGAAACCGTCAGCCACCTGGACCTAAAGCGACTAAGCACGGACGCGCGGGCGACAATTCGCACGGGCGACACCTGCCCCTACGCCACCGTGATCGTGGTGTCGGGCTAACGGATCTTTTGGGTGATCCAGAAGCGGGCAGGGAACCGGGGAACAGGCTCGCGAAACGGGAACGGGCCAGACGCCGGTCAGGCGCTGACCGCTGGAGGAGGAGACCATGACGACGGCACAGACGGCGGCCAGCACGGCAGATGTCCACGGCCAGGTCGAGCGGCACCCGCAGGGCGCCCTTGGTCGGATCACCGCCGAGACGGTGCGACGGGCGTCCGCGCTGGTGCAAACCGGCGAGGTGCTGGACCTGGGCTCTACCTTGAGCGCCGAGATGCCGCAGGGCATCGGCGGCGACAAGATCTTCTTCCCCTTCAAGACCGTGCGCTACCGCTCCTCCCCCGACATCGTGCGCGGTGAGGAGTTCGCCGGAACCTCCTTCAGCACCGAGATCGTGATGGGCACCCCCCACGTCGGCACCCACCTCGACGCCTTCTGCCACGTCCAGCTTGATGGTCGCGTCTACGGCGGTGCCACCGCCGCCGAGGCGGAGGGGGATTTCGGCTGGCGAGCGCAGGCTATGGAAGGGATCAAGCCGATCGTCACCCGGGGCGTCTTTCTCGACATCGCGGGAGACCGCGGGGTGGAGCGCCTGCCGGACTTCGACGAGATCCCGCTGGCGGAGGTGCAGGCGGCAGTGGAGCAGCGAGGCATCACCATCGAGCCGGGCGACGCGGTGCTCGTCCGCACCGGCAAGATGCTCCACTTCGACGACCCGGCCGCGTTCGTCGCCGGTCAGCCGGGTCTCAGTGTCGACGCCGCGATCTGGCTCTACGACCAAGGCATGGCCGTCCTCGGCGCCGACAACACCAGCGTCGAGCCCCAACCCGTGGTCGACTGGGCCCGCAACCTCCACGTCGAGATGCTCTACCGGCGCGGCGTCCACCTCCTGGAGTGGGTCGATCTGGAACCCCTTCGCGCCGCCGGGGCCACCACGTTCCTGTTCACCTGTCTGCCGCTCAAGATCAAAGGCGCCACCGGCTCCTGGGTCCGCCCTATCGCCATCCTCTAGGCCCACCCGACGATTCGCCTCGGGATAACTTCCACCCGTCGCCGTTCGGCTACGATACGCTCATCGCGTATCGTCGATGAGTGAAGCCGGCGGAAGTCCTCCGGCTCTGGAGGGATCATGTTCCGGTTGGATGGGCGGGCGGCGCTGGTGACGGGAGCCGGGTCGGGGATTGGACGGGAGATCGCCCTGCTCTACGCGACGCAGGGCGCCCTCGTCGCGCTCGGCGACATCGACGAGGCCGCCGCGGGGCGCGTCGCCGCGGAGATCGAGGCGGCGGGCGGTCAGGCCTTCCCCCAGCGGCTGGACGTCACGGACCTCGAATCCGCGCGGACGGCGGTCGCGGCCGTGGTCGAGCGTCACGGGCGCCTGGATATCCTTGTGAACAACGCCGGCATCGGCCTGGTCGGCAGCGTCACCGAGACGGAGCCGGCCGACTTCGAGCGCCTGATGGCGGTCAACGTCCGCGGCGTCTACCACTGCACCCAGGCCGCCGTCGCCCAGATGCTGGCCCAGGCGCCGGAGGGCGGCGTCATGGTCAACATGGCGAGCGTGGCTGGGATGGTCGCCGTGGGTCGCCGGTTCGCCTACTGCGCCACCAAGGGCGCCGTGATCTCAATGACGCAGTCGACAGCAATGGACTTTGTCGAACATAATATCCGGTGCAACTGCATCTGCCCGGGTACGGTCGAGACGCCCTTCGTCGACGCCTACCTGAACAAGTACCACGCTCACGAGTTGGAGGAGACTCGCCGGTCCCTCCACGCCCGCCAGCCGATGGGCCGCATGGGGCGTCCGGAGGAGATCGCGCCGATGGCGCTCTTCCTCGCCTCGGATGCCTCCGCCTACATCACCGGGGCGCAGATGGTCGTGGACGGCGGCCTGACGGCGCGGTGATGGGTGCTGAGTGTTGGTGATAGGGGATGGGGAACGGGCGGTGACGTGGCGCCCGGCCTGATCGCCCCGTTTGCCCGGTTATTCCGATGAGACGATCCGCGAGCGCCACCCCCACGACCCCGAGAGGAGCAACGATGGCCACCACCCAGCCGAAACCCGACGCGATGACGATGCTCGGCCGCGCTCCCCAGGGACCGGTCGATCTGGCCGAAGTTGCCGTCCTGCTCCACCCGGACGATGCGGTCGCGATCGCCAAGCAGCCGCTCCTGCCCCGCACCCTGCTCCGCACCGCCGGCGGGGAGGTCAAGGTCGCGGGGATGGTCCCGCCGGGCCACAAGGTTGCCCTCCGCGCCGTGCCACAGGGAGATCCTATTCGCCGCTACGGGCAAATCATCGGCTTCGCGACCCAGGACATTTCCGCCGGCGCCCACGTCCACAGCCACAACCTCGCCGTCGGCGAGGGGGAGCTGACCCTGGATTACGCCCACGCATCGGAGTACAAACCGGTCGAGTATGTGCCGGAGGCCGAGCGGCGGACCTTCATGGGCTTCCGTCGCAAGGACGGCCGCGTCGGCACCCGCAACTACGTCGCCGTGCTCGCCTCGGTCAACTGCTCCTCCTCCGCCACCGGCCGGATCGTGGACCACTTCCGCAACCCCGAGGTCATGGCCCCCTATCCCAACGTCGACGGCGTGATCGCCTTCCCGACCAAGGGCGGCTGCGGCGCCCACTACGGCTCGACCGACCTCGGCCTGCTCCAGCGGACCATGGCCGGCATCGTCGACCACCCGAACGTCGCCGCCTACGTGATCCTCAGCCTCGGCTGCGAGGTCAACCAGCCGTCGGACATGATCGAGGCGACCGG
>JAUJMG010000543.1 GCA_030446955.1 Thermomicrobiales bacterium | reverse complement strand
TACTGCTTGGTAGGCAAACTTCTAACGTTTCTTCTAACGTCTTCTAACGTCCAGGTGTGCGGACCCGGTTCATGATGGACACCGTGGCCCCGGCTCCTGCCTGACAAGGCGACGGCCTGGGTCAAGCAGTAGTCGCGCTGGCCACGCCGGCACCGCCCGGTTGCGTGCGGTGCCAGGCAGCACGGGTCTCCAAAGCCGCTCGGCTGATCGAGGACACCGCCCTGGCCGTGTCGCTGCGGGCCTCCGCCCAGGTTTTGCGAACCGCCGGGTCCCGCTGGACCTGATCGACACGGAAGCCGATGTCCTTGACCTGGTGGACGAGCAGAGTCGTGTTGAGACGTGCCATTGGAAGGGTTCCTTCTTTCGCGATCAGTGGGTGGCTGCCGCTTAGTGCGACAGCCCGAAGCTAAGAGGGACTGTCTCACGTCCTTAGTGTCGTGTCAAGGCTTTGCTAAGACACTACCTTTCGGATTAGTATCCCGACATGCCGGAATACTCGAACACCGCGCTCGGGGAGGTCGTGCGCGAGCTGCGAGAGCGCAAGGGCATGACCCAGGTTGAACTCGGGCGTGGCGCCCGCTACGGGACTGGCGAAGGCGTGTCGATCTCTCGGCTCGAGAACGGCCTCCTCCGCCCCGGTGCCGAGAGGCTCGCCGGCATCGCGGAAACGCTCGGGCTCTCACTCGAAGAACTCGAGGCCAAAGCCTGCGAGAACGACGCCCCCGACTCGACGACCGAGCCTCGTGGCGAGGACGCCGCGGAACAGACGGAGGCCAAGGCTGCGGAAGCGAAGGCCCCTCCGAGCCAGAAGGAACTGACCGCCCGACGGAAGCGGATCGAGGAGGAAGTCCAAGAGCGATCCAAACTCGTTCAAGATCTCGGCGACGCGTTCAATATGCAATACGACCGGGCAGAGGAGGAGTTTCTCCAGCGCTTCGTCGACCTGGCCCGCCGCGTCGAAGGCGCACAACCACCCGACCACGCGCAACTCGACGACGTCCCAGATGCAACCGCCTCCGACACCGCCGAACGCTGGGTGCAGGCGAACGTCAACGGCGTTGTCCGAACGATCGCCAGCGGTGCCACGGGCGCGGCGGTTGGCGGCGCTACCGCGTACGGGGCCTTTGTCGCTGCCTCATCCTTTTGGACCGCGTCCACCGGCGCAGCGATTTCCGGGCTGTCCGGGATCGCCGTCCCCAAGGCAGCTGTCGCGCTGTTCGGCGGCGGGTGGCTGGCAACGGGTGGAGCAGGCGTTGCCGGTGGCGCCGCGGTTCTGATGGGCATCGCCGCCGCGCCCATGGCCATCTTCCTCGCCGGCGGCCTCACCTACGCATCGCGCCGCAACCGCAGGCAACGACAAGAGCTCGCCGACCAGCTCGACGCGGCGGAAGCCGAACTCGCCGCCACCGCCCCGGGCGTCGGCGCGCTCCGGGACCTCCTCCCGCGAGCGACCGCCACCCTCGACTACATCGCCACCCACGCTGGCCACGCCGTCGCCCGCTGGCAGGACCAGCTCGACCCTGGACCCCTGACCTGGGAGTCGCTTGGACCAGACGGACAGAAGCTCTACCACGCGTTCATCGACATCGCCGGCGCCCAGCAGGCGATTGCCACGCTCAGCTTCGAGAGCATGCTGCTCGCCCGCGACGACGACCGCGACGCGCTCATCCAGCTCGCCGACCAGGTGCTGAGCACCGCACACGACACCGTCCAAGGACACGTCTGAGCGACTCCGACAGCCCAAGCTGGAACGCACTGCGGTCCACACCGCCGCGGGCGCCGATAGTAGGGCTGGTATCCAGGGGATTCGTGTGGACGAACAGTTACTTGGCATCGCTCGGTGGCGACACGGGCCCGGCGCAGGGTTGATCTAATCCCTAGTGGCGGCGCCGAGCGGTGCCGGACCTTCCTAGCGTTCACTCAGAATCTACCGAACAACTCTCCTCGAGGATGCCCTCCGTGGCGAGTCGCCTGTCGAAGCGTTCGCCCTTCTTGACGCTCCCGTCGGCGAGCGTCTCATCTGGTCGCCGGTCGTAGCCGTAAACGTTCACGTCCGGATCGCTGTTCTTCATCATGCCGAGGGCCGCCTCGCAGATCTGATCGACGTCTTCCTTCCACCCCGGTTGGCCCACCTCGATGTCGGTGTAGACCTCGAACTGCGCCACGGGGCCCGGCCGCATCCGCTCGATGTGGTCGTACCACGGGGCGCTGGAATGCCGGTCCTTGAAGTCGTCGATCACCCGCTGCGTCGCCTTCTCCTCCTCGCTGGTGAAGAAGCACCCCGCCGAGGCGAACGTCAGGAGGAGGGTAACAAAGACCGAGCGTCGCATTTGGACATTGTGCTCTAGTCACGGGGCGACATGGGGGTGTAGACGCCGGAGAAGGCGTCGACGGGGGAAATGCAGAGGACCGCGCATGGGCATGGACAGTCTCGGGTGGCCCGGATTTGACTCGAACCGTGCCCGCGTCAATTCGACCGATAGCCCCTCGCACGCCCCTACGAGGGTCGTCGCTCGGCCCTGGAGGTTCTGCTCGGGTTCTTCGGTCCCCCTTGCCACGCTGGCCCGGCTCGGCCGGTGCCGCCTAGGAGTGATGCGCTCGGGGGGACTGCGCGCCTCCTCGGAAAGCCGCTGTCGTGGGGCCCGCTCGTCGCGGTCGTCGTAGCCAGAGACGAAGACCGAGGAGGCCTGCGCCCACGGAGTCGCCCGCTTCGCCATAACAGGGAAGTTGGTGGAGCTGCATCGCCTCCGCATGAAGTCCAGGTCGTTGCCGCCGGAGCGGAGGGCATCGAGAAGCTCGGCCAGGGCAGAGTGGTCGAGGGCCATCGTGGTGTTCTCCTTCGTGATCCGGCTAGGGCACGAGATGCCGCGACGACCCCCTCGCGGGTGGACCCCTACGGCCCTCTCAAGCCCACCACTCCACGGGCACTCACTCGGTCTTCACCGTCCCCGGTCGGGCTGGAAATGGTCAAGGCAATGATTACGGCACAGGCGCGTGGGCGCGACTGAGAGCCAAGATCGAGACCGCGGCACCCGCACTGACCTGCAGCTGTTTCCAGTCTCGGCAGGCGCACCACTCTCTCAAGATGGGGCGCTACTCGCCGAAGACGACGTCGCTGAACATCGCCGCGGCGTCGGCCTGCATGCCGGGGAGGACGTGCTGGTAAACGGT
>JAUJMG010000542.1 GCA_030446955.1 Thermomicrobiales bacterium | reverse complement strand
TGCCCAGGTCCCGCTGTCCCACCGGGAGCAGACCGCTTGCTTTGCAGGGTAGAGGCTCAGGGCAGGGAAGGGAAGCACCTCCAGGGCACGTTGGGAGAGGTGACAGGGAGGGACGGTTAACACCCCCCAACCAAACCATTCGGGTGGATCGGGTTCTGGGGGTGGCGGATTGGCGCTCAGGAGGAGCGGGCCTCGAATGCCTCGTTGATGAAGTGCGGCACGGTCCGGCTGACGTCGAGTTGAGCGGCCAGGGCAAGGTCCTGGCTCAATCCTCGTTCGCGCAACTCCCGGCCGGAGGCACAGGTGGCGATGAACCTACCGAGATCGGCCGTTGCCGCGTGGAAGGCTCCTATGGCCGCGATCACCTCGGGCGAGGGACGGGAGGGGACGAGAGCGGACAGGATGGCACCTGCTCCGACGAGATCCTCGACGGCCGGTCGCAAGGAGCCGGGCTGATCCACCGCCTGCCTCCAGCGCTCTCCGGCGGCCACGACCAGGACGGTTCCCCCATGGGCACGGCAGCCTGCGGCTACGGCTGAGGCGTTGCGCAGGCACCCAGTCAGGACTGTGGCGCCGAGCTCGGCTGCAAGAAGGGTCAGCGTGGCACCGTTAGGCGATGGCAGCACGAGATGTGTCCCGGCCGGAATGGACAGGAGCGAGGACGGGGCAAGCGAGTAGGGGATGCTTTGGCCGTCAGCGGTCCGGTGACTTGCGAGCACTCCGCTGATCCGTGCCGCGAAGGCGGCCGCCCGGGCGTCGCGCCAGCGGTAAGGATAGACCGTTGCCCCGCGAGCGACGGCCACGTCGACGGCAGTGGAAAAGCTGAGGACATCCACCACGACCACAACATCGCTGCCCGGGACGAGGCGCCGGATGCCATCCTCGCCCCAATCGAATCGCTCATGGAACTCGGTTTGATCATCGAACACGAGAGGTTCTCGCCATTCACGCTCCCGGATTGCACCGCCGTGATCGGCCAGGAGTCAGCCGGCGCGACCCAGGTAAGCGGCGAGGCGGTCGGCCGCGCTGGCGCCCTCTGGCACTGGCTGCTCCTGCCCGAACAGGTCGCCCAGGCGCCATCGCGGGTGCCGATCGAACCACGCCTGCCAATCCGCGAGCGAAGCCTCGGCCAGGTCGGGCGCGAAATCGGTTTGCTGGCCGGTGGCCCGCGCAAGGTCCCAGGCATGCACCAGCAGTTCGTTCGCGACGTGTCGCACGATCCGGGACCCGGGCTCCTGGCCCCACGGAAAGTCGTATCGCTGCTCCAACATCCCAGGGCGTGCAAAGGCACTCCTCGCTGCCTGGCCGGATGCTTGAAACGCGGCAACGTAATGGTCCCCAAGGACATCAGTATCATCGCCCGGCGGGGTCTGATCGTTGGCGAGCGCGGCGTATTCCAGATTGACGTGGGTGAGGTGATTGATTAAGGCCCGTACGTCCCAGCTCCCACATGGGGTAGGGTCGCGTAGCTGTGACAGCTCCACGTGCCTCGCGATGGCGTCGACCTCAGCCAAGGTCCGGTCGAAAAGGTCGAGCGGCGTCATAGCGGAATTCCCCTTCGTCCGCGCCTAACGAAGATGTCATAAGGGCTAAACGTCAACGCATTCTAGACTGGCCGAGATGCTCCCACGGCCGCCAACAGGTCATTGCCAGCGGCTCTCAAGTTCCAGTTCGTCACAGCCGTCGGGCGCTGAGCATGCCGGACGCCCTCTTGCTCGACCAAGAGCGCAGACACCAGCAACCGCTCCCGGAGCGGCATCTCTTGATACGAGCCCAATATGACTTCCCCAAACCGGCAAACGGCGGTGGAGTGACCCTCCTCCTTGCTTGGACCAAGCGGAGGGGTGGTCCCGCGCGCTTAGCTTGCCGCGGCTTCCGAATTCGGAAGCCGGAGGTCAGTGGTTGGAGGGGCGGGGTTTGCGGGTCGGGAGGCGGAGAACGATGAGCCCTCCGAGGACGAGGGCGGCGCCGAGGAGTTTGGCGGGGCCGAAGCCCTCGTCGAAGAGGAGGGCGGAGAGGGCCCCGCTGACGATGGGAACTAGGAGTCTGAAGCCGGTGGCGGCGGCAACGCCGCGGCGGGCAATGGCCCAGTTCCAGAGCATGTAGGCGACGTAGACGGGGAGGACGACCATGTAAACGATGGCGAACCAGCCCCAGGCGGAGACGGCGCCCCAGTCCTGGGCGAGCGCGGCGGGGGTGGAGACGGCGAGGAGGGGCACGCTGCCGGCGAGGACGGTGTAGGCGGTGTAGGTCTCCGGCGGGTAGCGGGCGACGAGGGGCCGGTTGACCACGCCGTAGAGGGCGAAGGCGACGGCGGCACCGAGGCTGAAGGCGTCGCCGAGGCGGGTGCCGCCGCCGCCCTTGTCGGAGAGGAAGACGACGGCGCCGGCGAGGGCGACGCCGATCCCGAGCCAGCCCCGGAGCGGGGTCCACTCCCCCATGATCGCGAGGATCATGACGGTGAAGAGGGGAACCATGGCGATCAGGAGGGAGCTGGAGAAGGGGGAGGTGCGCTCCAGGCCAAGGACGAAGCCGAGCTGGTAAAGGGTGTAGCCGGTGATGCCGGCCGTGACGAAGCGGGGCCAATCGGCCCGCCGCGCGGCCCGCATCCGGCCGCCGCGAGCGGCGAGGACGGCGAAGGCGAGGAGGGTCATGAGGAGGAAGCGGACGAAGGCGAAGGCGAGGGGCGAGACCTCAGCAAAGGCGCCCTTGGTGATGACGAAGGTGGAGGCCCAGAGCGTCACCACCGTGAGCTGGGCAAGCTCCGGCCCGGCGATGGTGATGAGCCCGGTCGCCGCGCCGCCGCTCGTTGCCCGCTCGCTCAGCACCCTTCCCACGCCCCTGTTGCCCTCCCTATTGCCTCGACCGTCCTACCTTACCCTGTCGTGTCGCGATCCATGCTAGGACACGCCGCCTCCGGGCGTCGGCGCGTTACAGACAAGGGGCCGAGGCGGTGCGCCACCATGACGGAGTAACGCGCGAGAGGATCACCGCGTGAGACGCCTGCTTGCCATTGCTACAGGCTTGGGCAACCTAGCAGGAGGGTCACCAAGCGCGTGCTGGTGCTGTGGCGACTGGCGGGGGTGCGGCGTACACTTGCAGGAGTTCCTCACCGCGCCGGGTTGGTGGAATTGGCAGACACGCCAGCCTTAGGAGCTGGTGGCCGCAAGG
>JAUJMG010000541.1 GCA_030446955.1 Thermomicrobiales bacterium | reverse complement strand
GAAGGTGGCCTCCCCGAGCACCGCGCGGGCCTCGGCAACCGCGGACGTGCTCGCGTGCGCCATGCCCGGGTGGGCGGTGGCGCCCGGGCGGCTCGCCTCCCGCGCGGTCGCGGCCGCTCCGGTGAGGTGGGCCGCCGCCTCCGCCTGCCCCTCCGAGGCGGCCACCGCCGCCACGCCCTCGATGCAGCGAGCGGTCGCCCACCGGTCGCCCAAACTCCAGAACGCTTCAAGGGCCCGGACGTACAGGACGGCCGCCTGCTGTGCCTCTCCACGCCGACGGGACGTATCGGCCGCGATCCATGTCGCCACGGCCACGCTCCAGGCGTCGCCGGTCTCGCGCAACACGCGCAGCGCTTCGTCAGCGAGCCCCGCCGCCTGCTCAAGGGCGTCATTCGCGAGGGCGAGGTAGGCGAGACTGTTGAGGGTGCTCCCGATCCAGGCACGGTCACCCAGGTTCCGGAACAGCGCGAGCGCCGCCTCGAAGTGCTCGGCCGCGGTCGCCTCGTCACCCCGTACCCGCGCGGCATCCCCGAGCCCGAAGTGGGCGAGCGCCTCGACAGCATGGCTCCCCACGGAGCGCGCCATCTCCAGGCTCGCCTGGTGCCGCTCGGCCGCTGCAGCGAAGTCGTCGCCCTGGCTCCAGGTCAGCATCCCGGCCGCGAACAGGGCCTTGGCTCGCGCCGCGCTGGGGCGGTCCTCGGACGCCGCCAGCAGGGCATCCAGCCGCCCCCGGCCCTCGGCCAAGTGGCCGCGCCGCAACCAGAAGACCCAAAGTGCTGCCGCGACCCGCAGGCCCCGCATTCGGGACTCCGGCTCGGCCGCTTCGGCCGCCCAGGTCAGGGCCGCCCGGAGGTTGTCATGCTCGCCCTCCAGTCGGTCCAGCCACGTCCCCTGCGCCGCCCCCCGCAGTTCGGGCTCGGCCGTCTCGGCGAGGGCCAGATACCACCCCAGGTGGCGGTCCTGCACTGCCTCCTGCTCGCCACTCGCGTCCAACTGCTCCTGCGCGTACTCCCGGACCGTCTCCAACATCCCGAAGCGCGGCTCGCTCCCAGAATGCTCCGTCCGGCGCAGCAGGCTCTTGTCGACCAGCGAGGCGACCCCCTCGAGGATGTCGAGGTGGGGGGCACCAGCGTCCCGGATCACCGCCTCCGCGGCCTCCAGGTCGAACCCGCCTACGAAGACGGCTAGGCGCCGAAAGAGGACCTGCTCCTCAGGCAGGAGGAGGTCGTGGCTCCAGGCGATCGTCGCCCGCATCGTCCGCAGCCGCTCGGGCTGGTCCTGCGCGCCGGCCGTGAGAACACTGAGCCGGTTGGCAAGGCGTGCCAGGAGGGCCTGAGGCGACAGGATCTTGACCCGAGTCGCAGCCAGCTCGATGGCCAGGGGCAGGCCGTCGAGCCGAGTGCAGATCTCGGCGACGGCCGGGGCGTTAGCGTCCGTGAGGGCAAAGGACGGGGCCACGGCCTGGGCCCGCTGGACAAAGAGCGTCACCGCGGGGTTGGTGGCCAGCACCTGGGCAGAGCGTGGGCCGCGGGGGTCGGGCGGCGCGAGCGGCTCCACCGGGTACTCATATTCGGCGCGTACCCGAAGCGGAGCTCGGCTGGTGGTCAGGACGCGCAACCGGGGCGAGGCGCCCAACAGCGCCGCCACGTCGGGTCCGGCCTCGGTGACCTGCTCCAGGTTGTCCAACACCAGCAGCAGCTCGCGACCCCGCAGCACGTCGGCCAGCGTGTCGCGCAGGGAGCTCCCCGGCACCTCGCGCGCCCCAAGAGCTTGTGCGACGGTGGGCACGACCAGATCGGGATCACGGATCGGGGCGAGCGCAACAAAGACCGCGCCACCGGTGAAGGTGCTCTCCAGCTCAGCTGCCAGCTCGAGGGCGAGGCGGGTCTTGCCGACGCCGCCGGGGCCGATCAAGGTGAGAAGCCGCACGTCCGGGCGCCGCATGAGTGCGGCGACTTCAGCGACGTCCCGCTCCCGGCCGACCAGGGGTGTGGGTGACGCCGGCAAGGACACGCCGTAGGGACCCCAGTCTGCCCTCGGCGCAAGGGGGACAGGCTGGGACGGGGTCGGTTCGGTCAGCTGCGCATCGGCCACGGCCCGGAACCTTCTGCGCGCATGGAGGATGCGACCATCGTGCGGCCCGGCCGCCCTCCCGTCAACGGCTTGTCCGCCCAACCGAGGCGTTGCTCGGCCACCCGTACCGTTCGCACCGGGGACCTGCCCCGACACCGGCCCGTCTTCAGCCGAGTCAAGGCTCCGGGCGGTCGAGTGGAATGCCAGGCTTCACGCGTCAGTGGCCGGGCACGTCGTGCTGGTGACGAATCAGCTCAACATGCGCACGTCCGCCGCACTATACCCCGCCTTCCCACCGGCCGAGGCCAAGCGCTTGGCCGATCGCCTGAAGATCCACCACACCCTAAGCACGGCAATGGCCCCGCGCCCGGACGATCGTGACCTCACCGCGAGCGGCCGGTCCGAGCGGCCGGTCATCGAACGGACGCTCACCGAGCTCACGCGCTTCCGGCGCATCGCCACCCGCGACGACACGCTCGCTGGCGATGGTGACCATTGCCAGGGAGCGCGGGGCTCTCGCTTCGCAGACCGGCCCTAACCCTTGCGCCCGCGCTGCCGTTTCTCCACCTTGCGGGGCTTGGTCGGCTTTGGCGCCTTCCGCGGCGGCTCCCGCTCGGTGGTGGGGAGGGTGGTCGGAGTCGGCGCGTCCTTGGTCGGTGCGCTCACGGCATTGCCTTTCTACGAATCGAGAACTCTGGTTGCTGGAGAGGTCTCCGCGCAGAAGGCGTGCCGCCCGTCTCCGCATCCGTGCCAAACCCCGGGGTCCCTCAGACCTGGCCGAGTGCTCCGGCCGGATCTGACGGTACCGGCGAGGGAGAGAAGGGACCTACGTTGTGTGGATGTCTACGCTTCCGTGCGATCGGCCGCCCTCGTCACGCCACCTCGAGGTGTCGCCCGTCCCTCTGGGTCCCGGCCGGGAGGGTGCTCCCCGGCGTGCCGGTCGGCACGAGGGCGGTGCTGCGCCCGGGGGCCCCGTTGGGCCGTCGGGACTGGACCCAGCTCGATCTCGTCTGAGCAGAGCCCGAAGACCTCACCCAGCTTGCGCATTTGGGCCACCTGCGGCGTGCGGCGGCCGCTCTCCCACAGATAGACCGCCTG
>JAUJMG010000114.1:6669-11255 GCA_030446955.1 Thermomicrobiales bacterium | reverse complement strand
AACTCGGGCTGCTGCTTGCGCGGATCGTCCGAGACGGAGTGAGACCGGTCACGGCGCTGGTCAAGATCCCGATCATCTCGGGCCTCCAGCGCCAGTACACCCACGCCGAGCCAATGCTTGGGGTCAAGCATCTGGCCCACGAGATCGAGCGCGAGCCCGGCATGCTGGCGGTGAGCTATCTGCCGGGCTTTGCCTGGGCCGATATCCCGCCGACGGGCTTCAGCGTCATCGCCACGGCAGACGGCGACCCCGCGCAGGCGCGACAGGCCGCGGAGCGCCTCGCCCGCTTCGTCTGGGAGAGGCGCGGCGAGTTCGTGGTCCGTCCGGTCCCGGTGGAGGAGGCGGTGCGGCGGGCGATGGCGGCGCCCGCGGGACCGGTCGTCCTTGCCGACATCGGCGACAACCCGGGCGGTGGAGCCCCGGCGGACGGGACGACACTGCTTGATGCCCTGTTGGGGCTTGGGGCGACGCGAGCGTCACTCGCCCCGCTCACCGACCCGGAGGCGGTCGCGGAGGCTCGGGCCGCCGGAGAGGGCGCGCAGATCTCCCTGCGGCTCGGGGGCAAGACCGACCGCTTCCACGGCGAGCCGCTGCCGGTGAGCGGGCGGGTCGTCCGAATCACGGACGGGCGTTTCGTGCACACCGGTCCGATGAGCACAGGAATCGCGATGGACCTGGGGCCGACCGCGGTCCTGGTCCTGGAGGGGCACGGCGGGGGCGAGGTTGAGGTCGTCGTGACTAGCCACCGCTACCAGCCGACCGACCTGGGTATCTTCCGCGCCCAGGGCATCGAGCCCACGGACCGGCAGATCCTCGCGGTCAAGTCATCGGTCCACTTCCGGGCGGCCTTCGAGCCCATCGCCCGGGAGATCATCGAGGTTGACACGCCCGGCCTGACCAGCCCGCACCTGGACAAACTCGAGTTCCGTCGCCTCACGCGGCCGATCTACCCATTCGACCCCGACATGGTCTGGACCCCCTAACCGGAGCCGGCCCCGCCGCGTCGAGAGCGGCGATCCACCCCATTACCCGTACCAAGCCCCCTCGCAGCCCTGGTTGCTCCATCTGGCCCAGGTGGTCAGAGTACCAGTGCCACAGCCAAGTTTGAGCGTTGTCGCGCCGACCGGGAGCCACTGGAGGAGGACGGTTAGGTAGCGGTCCCGTTGCTCGGTGCCGAGGGGATCAGACCACTCGACGTACCGATCGGCGATCTGGTCGTAGCCATGAGCGACGAGCTGAGAAGGATGCACGGTGGCCTCTTCCCGCCGGCGCTTCGGGGCTCATCCGCTTGCCCGGCATGGGCTGCATCCTAGCGCCACGTTCCCTGAATGATCCGGACGTTCGTGACGGATCGACGGGTCGGAGGTCTCTGCACTCGGGGGAAGGACAGGAAGATCGGGCGCTGACACATCACCCGCCTGCAATGCGTCGATCCAGCGACCGCCCAAAGCTAGACTATGGAAAGCTAGGCAGCACACGTCGATGTCGAGGCAACGGCGCCTCAGCAGGCGCTGGAGAGGATCACCAGCCGTCTTGCGTTTCTCCGCTTCGCGCCAGGAATTGACCGTTCCGTCCCTTGCCGCGTCTGCCCGACCCAGTGATCCCGGCTATCCGCGGGCGTTTCTGTTGAGCCTGATCCTGGTGGCTCTTGCTGCGCTCCTGGTTGCACCGACCGATGGGGTAGACGCGCACGCCGAGCTGGTGCGAACGGAGCCGCCGACCGATGCGTTGTTGGCCGCGCCGCCACTGGAGCTCCATCTCTGGTTCAGCGAAGCGATCGACCCGGGCGCGGGTTCACTGTCGCTGCGGCTGGTCGACAACACAGGGCGGGATCAGAGCCTCTCGGGCGTCGGGCTCGACCCTACGAATCCCCGCCACGTCAGCGCCGATGTGCCGCCCCTCGGACCCGGCACCTTCACCGTCCTTTGGAGCGCGCGAGCAGTTGATGGTCACACGCTCTCCGGCACCTACGCCTTCCGCGTCGGTGGTCGCAGTGCTCCCGGCGCGGCCACCGTCGAGGGAGAGGTGCCGCGACCCTGGGCGGTGGTGACCCGCTGGCTGAGCTTCCTGGGCCTGACGTTGGTGGTCGGTGGGTGCTTCGTGGGCCGGGTCGTGCTCGGCGGTGGGGCAAGGCTGGTAGCGAAGGAGCGCCGCCATCTCGCCATGATCCTCGGGCTCCTCGTGGCGCTCGTCGCTACTGTCTTGGAGCCGTTCCTCCAGACGCACTGGGCGCCTGAGGGGACGGTCCGGCCAGATCTGGCCGAGGCCTTCGCCGGGTTGCCGACAGGCTGGTGGCTCCGATTCGCCGCCATCGTGGTTTTGCCGCTCGCCCTGACCTTCGCCGTTGCCCCGCCGTGGTACAGGCGCCTGGCCGTGAGCGGAGAATGGGCGGCGCTAGCCCTTGCGCTGACGGCGCTCGTCGGGGCAAGCCTGACCAGTCACGCGGCGGCGCGCGAGACCTGGCGTGGCCCCGCCCTGCTCTCCAACGTGCTCCATCAATGGGCTGTCGCGCTCTGGATCGGCGGGCTGGCGCATCTGGCCCTAGCACGATTGGGTGGCCGCGACCAGGATGGAACGTCGATTTGGGCGGAGGGTACCCCCCTTCGTCGCTTCTCGCGGTTCGCGCTGGGCCTCGCTGCGGTCGCCATCGCGACAGGGCTCATCAACACCGGGTTCCTCCTACCGGCGCTTCGTGCCCTTTGGGAGAGCACCTACGGCCGAATCCTGCTGTTCAAGGTCGGGGCCTTGCTGCCAGTGCTCGCGCTGGCAACGTTCCATCGCGCCGTCCTGCGGCGGGCGATGGAGCGAGCCGCAGGCGCGCTGCGGACGACGATCCGCGTGGAAGCGGCGCTCGCGCTGCTGGTGATCCTCGGAGGATCGGTTCTCGCCCTGTTGGCCCCGCCCGTAACACAGGCCGACGCCGGCATGCCGGAGCGCGTCGATCTCGCGGCACCGACCACCGGTCCTGACGAGGGACCACTGCTCCATCTGATGGTGACACCGGCACGGTCGGGTGAGAACGCGCTCACCCTGTCGCTGACGGATCCGACCCGCACACCGCTCCCCCTGGCTCCTGAATCGGAGGTCCGGCTCGACTTTATCGGCCTGGACCACGACGTGATGCGGTCCAATATTGCGGCGGAGCCGGACGGCAGCGGCGGGTTCAACGTTGCTGGGCTGGAACTGAGCGTGGACGGCTGGTGGCGCGTCGACGCCCACGTTCGACCACCTAACCAGCCCGAGAGGAAAGCGTCCTTCTTTCTGCTCCTCCCGGACCCCAATCTCAACGGAATGGAGGCGCCAAACACGCCGGAACCCGACCCAAATGCGGTGGGCGTCTTTAAGCGCGGGTTGACACAACTGACGAGGCTCCACCGGCTCCGTTACACGCAGCGACTCACGGATGGCGCCGGCGGCTTGGTGGTCGTGGAGCATGCTATCAACGACGGCCACGATGGAGAGACACCGCCGACCTCCAGCCAGACGAGCGGGCAGTTCGCCCGTGTTCAGGTCGGGGACCGGGAGTGGCTACGGCTGCCGAACGGTACCTGGTCAGAGCGACCGGCCTCGGTGTTCGTGCCGCCGTCGGCGTGGGGAGAGACATACGCGGGGGCGACCGGATTTCGACTCGGGCGCGTGGAGGAGATCGGCGGGGAACCCTCGCAGATCGTCACCTTCCATGTCCCGGGCACGCCGGGTCAGGCGGCCGCCTGGTACGCCTGGTGGGTCGGCATGGAAAGTGGCCGCCTCCATCGCCAGATGATGGTGTCCCGCAACCACTACATGCTCGACCACTACCGAGATTTCGACGCCGCGATCCCCATCGAGCCGCCGGTCACGAAGGAATCTTCGACGCCGCCCGCGACCCCAGAGACGATGGACTGACAGCGGAGGCAATTGGATCCGCAGGGACGTCGCGCCAGGCGCGCATGATCTCCCGCCCTCTGCCACGCAAAGGATCGAACCGCGGGGTTTCCGACCGGTCACGGCAGATGGGACGCGACACGGTGCGTTCAGCGAGCTGCCTGGAGCGGGACGGGATTGCGAGCGTGAAGGGATGTTGAGGCGCAAGTGCTCGTCCAGGATCCGGTAAAGGTCACTCAAACGGGGGAAAAGCGGCGACGGCCCGCCACAGTGGCGGACCGTCGACTCGTGCGAGGGCTGGCGGTGCTTGGTACCGGGCCAGGTGCCCGGCAGCGTGATGGCGCGTTTGCCCGCGCCGGAGCGAGACCTACATCTGGTCGTCGTCGTCCAGCGGGGTAACCCGGACGGCGCGGCGGCGGCTCGGGTCTCGCGGGTCCGGCTCCTCATCGAAGCTCACCCGCTGCCCCTCGCGCAGCATGTCGTAGCCGTTGTTGTCGACGGCCGAGCGGTGGAAGAAGAGGTCATCCCGACCTGATCCTCCCTCGCGGCCGATGAAGCCGAAGCCCTTGTCGTCACGAATGGTCTTGACTGTTCCGATGGCCATGGTTCTCCGTCCCTTCTGCGCCCTACGCGCCCCTAGTGTAGCAGCCGTCCAACTGCCGGGCACATGTCGGTGGCTGAACTGTGGCGAGAATTGATCCTTGTGGTCGCGCGTACTGCCG
>JAUJMG010000114.1:0-6569 GCA_030446955.1 Thermomicrobiales bacterium | reverse complement strand
ATGTCGGTGGCTGAACTGTGGCGAGAATTGATCCTTGTGGTCGCGCGTACTGCCGGAGCACGGATACCTCCCGCCGCCGCCACTCCACGCCGGGAACCCAGCATGACCAGAGCCGTCGTATCAGTTGCGGCACCGATCGACGATGATTCTTTGCCGCTCGCGGTGTTGGCGAACGCCGTGACAGGACACTCGTGGGGAGTCTGATAGAGTCGCAGCCGTGCGCTACTGACCAGTGCCGTATGCTGATCCACCTGACCGCATCACTCGCTGTCGATGAAGAGGATGGTCTCGGAACTCAGGAGCGATCATGGGGCGTCACCCCACTCTCATCCATCTCCCCGACGAACTCCGGTCGAAACGCCTGGTGCTCCGTCCCTACCGAGCTGAGGACGCCGAGGCGCACTTCGCCGCCGTCGACGAGTCCCGTGACCACCTGCGCCCGTGGGTCACCTGGGTCGACACCTTTGCCTCGATCGACGACGCTCGCGACTACTGCCTGCGCTGTGCCGCCAACTGGCTGCTCCGCACGGACCTTACGTTGGGGATCTTCGAGGCAGAGAGCGGACGCTATCTTGGCGGGACAGGCTTTCACGAGCTGGACTGGGATCTACGCGCCTTCGAGATTGGGTACTGGATCCGAACCACGGGCTCGGGCCATGGCTACGTGAGCGAGGCCGTGCGTCTCCTCGTCGCTCTGGCCTTCGGTCACCTCGATGCCCGCCGGCTGGAGCTTCGCTGCGACCCTCGCAACGAGCCAAGCCGACGAGTGGCGGAACGAGTAGGCTTCGTCCTCGAAGGCCGGTTGCGCCAGAACTCCCTTGCTTCCGACGGGCAGCCGGCCGATACGCTGGTGTTTGCCCTATTGCCTCAAGAGGCCGCCAAGCTCCGATCTGCGTGGAGCCACGACACAGCAGGGAACCGATAACCACAACCGCGGCCACGGGGCCCAAAGGAGGTCAATCCCGTGCCCGCCGACTACACTGCGCCGGGATGTGGAGCGGGTGATCGAGGTGGCGAGGGATTCGACAACCGTTCGTCGGGTATGAGACGGACAGACAGGACGTGGGGTGCAACCGGTCGTGGTAGTGACCCTTTGCACCAGACGCCGTGATGCACGGCGGCTCCGCGGGAGACGAGCGGAAAGGGAGAGGTTGACGTGAAGATCGAGACGTTCGCGCTCGAGCGTTGGATGACGACCTACGAGACAAAGGTCGCCTACGACATCGCTGAGAGCGGTATCTGCCCGATGACGACGGCAGAGTTGTTGGAGATTCTGCCGCCGCAGGAGCGTGAGACGGCGCTGGCGGATCTCCTTGCCCTGCCGCTCGGCTACAGCGAGGCGCCGGGATCGTTTGAGCTCCGCTCCCTGCTCGCTTCGACCTATCAAGACACCGGCCCAGAGAACATCCTGGTCACGACTGGGGCGATCGAGGCCAACTTTCTGCTCCTCAACGTCCTGCTTGAGCCGGGCGACCATGTGGTTGCGGTTGAACCCGCGTATCAGCAACTCGGCGCCGTTGCCCGCGCCATCGGCTGCGAGGTCACTCCCTGGAGGCTCCGCCCAGAGACCGGGTTCCGCTACGACCTGGAGGAACTGGAGGGGCTCGTTACCCCCCGCACCCGCCTGATCGTGGTCAACACCCCTCACAACCCAACTGGGGCCATGCTCTCGGACGCGGAGCTCGGCCGGATCTACGACCTCGCCGTGGCAACTGGGGCGCGACTACTCTGCGACGAGGCGTACCGCTGGCTGGAGATCCCAGGCGGGGAAGCACTTGCGGCGCCGATCCGGGACCGAGGCGATGCGGGGATCAGCGTCGGCACCCTCTCCAAGCCGTTCGGCCTGCCCGGATTGCGGATCGGCTGGATGGCGGCCCCGGCTGACCTCGTCGCCGTCTGCTGGGCGATGCGGGACTACGTCTCCCTCAGCCCCGGCAAGCTCAATGATGCGCTGGCCGTCCTCGCGCTGCGCCACCGTGACCGCCTCGTGGATCGGACCCAAGGAATCGTCGCTCAGAACCTGGCCACGGCGGAAGCCTGGTTCGCCCGGCACGCGGACGTGGTGGCGTGGACGCCTCCACGGGGCGGGCTGCTCGCGCTGCTTCGCTATGCGCTGGACATCCCTTCGCTGGAACTTGCCAATCGCCTCGCCGAGGAGTACAGCGTCATGCTGGCACCGGGCTCAGCGTTCGGCTTGGAGCACACGCTACGGATCGGCGTTGGCCAAGCGCCCGCCATCTTCGCCACGGGGCTGGAGCGGACCGCCGCCTGCCTCGCCGATCTCCAGGCCGGTGGCATTGGGCTGCGGCCGGACGCGGATCTCGCCTTGGCGTCTCCCATGCTCGTAGGCGGGAGCCCCTCATAGAGCGGCAGCGGGACTGAGAACTGCGGGGGCTCGTCCATCCATTAAGGCGGTCGCCGCAGTCCTTGAGCCGAGGTGCAGCGACGGCTAACGGAACCCGCCTGCGGCCAATGCGAGAAGGCCGGCCGCTAACAGCAGCCGGTAGACGATGAAAACAAGGGTGCTGGAGCGCTGAAGGAAGCGCAGCAACCCCCAGATGGAGGCGAAGCCGACGAGCCCCGCGGCAAGGCCACCGGCCACGAAGGCCCTCGCTTCGCTCCCGCTCATGCCCGCCTCCAAGGCATCGAGCACCGCCTTGCTCGCCGCCGCGAGGACTAACGGTGTGCCCAGGAGGAAGGAGAAGCGGGCTGCATCGGCGCGGTGCATGCCCTGGAACAGCCCAGCCGTGAGGGTGGAGCCGGAACGGGAGACACCGGGCAGGAGCGCTGTCGCCTGAGCGAGGCCGATAATCAACGCATCGCGCCAGGTTAGATGGTGAATGTTCCGCTGGTGGGAGGCGGTGCGGTCGGCCACCCAGAGCAAGAGCCCCAAGGCAGCCAAGAGCACCGCAATCACCACGATCGCCCGGGTTCGGTGCGCCTCACTGTGGAAAAATCCCTCGATAGCGCCCTGGCTAGCAAGCCCGGCCAGCAGACCCGGGACGGTGCCGACCGCGATCAGGAGGGCGAGGCGAGCCTGATGGTCGGGCGTAGGGTCCGTTCGCCCTGCTCTCGCCCAGCCGGGACCCGGATCCCGGAGCAGCATGGGGGCACGTGTCACAGCCCTGGGTAGGGCGAGAGCCATGCCGAGCAGGTCCCGCCAGAAGTAGGCGAAGACGGCGACCAGGGTACCGAGATGGAGAGCCGCGTCGAACTGCAGTCCGGGCTGTTCCCAGCCAAGCAGCCAAGGAACCACAATCAGGTGAGCGGAGGAGGAAATGGGGAGGAACTCCGTCAGCCCTTGCACAATCCCGAGCACCACCGCTTCCAGCAGGCTCATTGCTCTCCCATCATCGCTTTGCCGACCGCTGCTGTCGCCTGTGGTCTCGTCCCGCCGACCCGTTACGGAGGGTTGGTCCTACGCCGTTTCCCGAAGGCGCCACGGCCATAGCAGGGCCTTCCGCATTGCTGGTGGCGGTGGTTTCGACGCTCAGATCGGTATCGAGGCGAACCTGGTCCAGGGAGAGATGCTGGCGCCACCACTCCAGCAGGCCGAGGAGTGTGACCGGGAAGAGGAGCGCGGCGTGGACCACCAGGGCGTATGAGAGGGCAATACTCCGGGAGACTCCAAGGGCCCCATTGACCACCCAAAGCACACCGTTCTCGAACGGCCCCACGTAGCCAGGGGAGGAGGGGATCAGCGTCGCGAGGTTGGCGACCCCAGTGGTCAGCAAGGCCGCGGCAATACCCATTGCGTCGCGCAGCTCCAGACCGAAGCCGCGCGCGATGGTCCAGTACATGGACGCTTCCAGCAGCCAGGCTAACAAGGAGGTCCCTGCAACCAGCGCGAGATCAGTCTTCCGGGTCAGCACGCCCAGCCCGCTTAGGAATGATTCGGCCAGGCGTTCGACCCGGTCCGCAATGGCGGTAGGCAGCGGGCCGAGCACGAGTTGGAGCAGGCGGTCCCGGAAGTTTCCGCCAAGGGTGAGCACGAACAAGCCGATTAGGACCGCGGCAAAGAGCACGAAGGCAACCAGTGCGACGTGGCGTAGCTCCGACGTCAGGCTGACCACGGTTGCGGCAGTGAGCATGAAGCCGAGCATGGTGAGACCATCGAAGAGACGCTCCACCGCGATGGTGGCGAGCGCCGAGGTCTTGCGAACGCCAAAGCGCCGGCCCAGCACGTAGGAGCGAACCACCTCGCCGGTTCGCAGGGGCAGGACGTTGTTGGCCATGTAGCCGACGACCACGATCGGGAACGCCTGGCGAGCGGGCACGCGGGCCAGCGGCCTCAAGAGCACACTCCAGCGGATGGCACGAACCCAGACCCCAGTGAAATAGAGGGCGAGGGCAGGGAGCAAATAGAGGTAGTTGACCTGGCCGAGAGCGTCCCGGATTTGCCCGAAGTCCTGCCCTCGGAACGCAATGACCAGGAAGACGAGGCTGATGAGGATGCCGGCCCAGGCGCGCCAAGATCTCACGCCGGATAGCTCCGGTCGCTAAGAAGCGACTGCTGCTGAGGGGAGACCGCTGAGCGCGAGGATCGAGCGGCGGGGTGTGGCGCGAGGAGAGATCGAAGGGGCACGCGCGTTCGAGGCTCCACCGTCACGCCGATCCAAACACGCCCCCACGGGCGCGCAACCCGCCGAGTATACGTGCCGCTCGACAAGGGCGTCGAACGTGACACGAAGAGGCACAGCCGAAGATCGGGAATCTGGGCCGAGGGCTCCAGCCCTGCCTCCGAAATAGACGTTGAACTGAACGCCAGCACGGATTGGGCATTCGAGAGGTGTGGCACCCACAACGATGCCCCGCCGGAGCGCTGGTGGCAGTCCGGCGGGGCATGGCTGGCGACGAACGGTTAACGGTGGCGGAAGGTGATGCGGCCGCGGGTCAGGTCATAGGGGGAGAGTTCGACCACCACCTGATCGCCGGGCAGGACGCGGATGAAGTTCTTGCGCATCTTGCCGGCCAGGTGCCCCAGCACGCTGTGCCCGTTCTCCAGTTCCACCGTGAACATCGCATTCGGCAGGGCGTCGGTGACGCGGCCGTTGACGGTGATCGCGTCCGGGTCTTCCCGCCGGACCCGCTCGGGCGGGGCTCCGGGAGTGCCGGGGGCGGGGGTCTTGACCGGTCGGGCCGGCCGTCGATATTGCGGCTTCTTCGCCAAGGATCTCCCTCCTCTTGGTTCGTTTGATGATGATCTGATCGTAGCAGCCCCACCGGCGATCCGGGTCACCCGAATGCGGCGGTGGAACTGCGTCGTCTTGGAGCCAAGGCGCTCCGCTAGGCCGAGGCGCCCACTGGACGGCGGTTGCCCTTCGGCTTGAAGCAATCCGTGCAATAGACGGGGCGGGCCGGGTCCGGACGGAACGGCACCGCCGAGCTCTGCCCGCAATCGTCGCAGACGATCTGGTGCTGCTCTTGCGCGGCTCCGCGGCGTTCGCCCCGGCGAGAAGGAGCACCGCTCAACGCCGTGCCACCGGTGCCCGCTGCCCATGCCGGCCGGTGCGGGTCGCGCCCGTAGGTGACGGCGACCCCCGCCGGAACAGCAGCGTCATCGAGACCGTAGGCCTCCGCTTCCGCATCACGGACGCCACCGGCTGGAACCGTGGGCCGCTGAAGCCGCTCCGGACGAGGACGCCGGGTGCCAGGCACCGTCGGTTGGGACGGCTCCATAGCCGGCTCGTCACTCCAAGGGTAGCGAGCAGCAACAGCGGACCGCGTGGACTCCAGAGACCGGCGCTCCGACGTTACGTTGCTGCCGGTCGAAGAGGCACGGCTGGACCGGCGAGTGTCCATGGCCCGCGATGGCGCGGGCTGGCGGCGGATGGGCATTGACGGCGCGCGGCGATCATCGAGCGACGAGATAGTCGCCTCGGCACCCTCGGGCAAGCCCGCGATGGCCGCTTCAGCGCCCGGCCAGGGGAGGCGGGGAATGCGCCGGCTCAGCCCTCGCTCGAGCTGCCGCCATTTCGCGCCATCCTCGGGACCGAGCAGGGTCAGCGCCTGCCCCTTGCGGCCCATGCGTCCGGTGCGGCCGACCCGGTGGGTCAGCAGCTCTGACGACTCGGGCAGTTCGAAGTTGATCACTTGCTCGACGTTGCTGACATCCAGCCCGCGAGCAGCGACGTTGGTGGCGAGCAGGATCTGGACGGCACCCGAGCGGAAGTCTTCCATCACCTTGTCGCGGGCGTTCTGAGACAGATTGCCCTGCAGCGCGGCGACCGGGTAGCCCGCAGCCTCGAGCTGACGGGCCAGTTTCTTGACTCCGTGCTTGGTGCGGCCGAAGACGATGATCGCGCCCTCGCCGCGGTGGTCCAGCAGATCCCGCAGCGCGCCAAGCTTGTCGCCGTCGCGCACCTCGTAGGCCACATGCTCGATCGCCGGCACGTCCTCCGGGTTCGGATCGACGGCGACGCTCACCGGATCGTTGAGGTGCTTGGCCGCGGTCTGGCGGACCCAGTCCGGCACCGTTGCGGAAAAGAGCGCCGTCTGGCGGCTATTGGATGTCCGGGCGATGATCCGCTCGACATCTGGGGCGAACCCCCGGTCGAGCATCTCGTCGG